>JAGYNS010000233.1 GCA_018399655.1 Campylobacterales bacterium | reverse complement strand
AGAGTCAAAGAGTTGACTTTTTTCTTTCTATCCTCTTGATAGTTGTCCTCATCTTTAGAGTTGGTGTGTTTGTATCTCAAAGTGGTTTCAAGAGTATGAGCTCTAGTTTTGATAAGAGGATAAGAGACTCCTAGATCAAAGTTGATACTCTTTCCTTTGATATCAAGATCTTCAAACTCTTTTCCTATCTCATAGGCTGTATAAGATAAAGAACTATCAAGACTCAATCCACTGTATCCAAGAGGAGTTTCATAGCTCAGTCGTGTATTTTTAAGATTTGCCGTATCTGAACCTAAAGCACTAATGCCAAAAACATCCCCACGGCCACTTAATGAGTTGATAAAACCAGCTACATTGAGTCTATACTCCCCTGTATATCTGCTACCATAGTTATCAGCTATGGCATAGCCGTAGTATTTTGCATCCTCTTCTACCGTGATAGTAAAGTCACTTTGACCTACTTTTTTACCTGGAAATATCTCAGCATTGGTAACTCTAGCTCCTCCTAAATCATTGATAAGAAGCATCTGTCGCTCTAAGCTTAAAGTAGAGACTACACCTCTTCCATTAAATTCGTTCGCTTGTACGGTTGAATTTGTATTATATTTGTGATACAAGGCTTGTTTGATTTTTATTTTTTCTATTGTAGGGTTGTTGTTTTGAAGTTTTTTACTAAAACTTTCAATAGCTATTTCCGCTTCTTTTTGGGTTTTAAAAACACCACTCATCGCTTTATAGTAAGTTTTATCTTGCCCAAATTTAAAAACCATTAGATCAATATCATCTGAGTACTCATCAAAAAATTGTTCTGCTGATTCTTTATTAAAAAGTGTTGCTAGGTTGATAGTATAAAATTCACCATTGGCTTCCAAAAATTCCTTTTTAAAGGGATTATCAAAAGTAGTTCGAAGTGTAAGCTCATCCATAAAGCCTTGAACTACAGAAGTATCAACTAAAGAGGAGTTTTTCATCATAAAGCTTCCATAAAGCCCCTCAATAATAGCTATCTCAACTACAGCTCCCTCTTTTTCAAGCTCTTGAGCTGGGATGTAAGCTCTTGCTACAAAGTAGCCATTGTCCCTATAGTATTTTGTGATCACTCCAGCTACTTCATGAAGCCCACTAATAGTAAGCTCTTTGTTTTTGTACTCTTGCAATAAAGAGTTTAAAATCTCACTATTATAGACACTATTTCCTGTGATAATGAAATCTTTGACAAGGATTTTCACCCCCTTGTCATCTGCCATAGGGGCTTTGTACTCTTTTGATATTTGAGGAAGTGGTGTCACTTCCTTTTGTACTTTTGGAGGCTCTACTTGTCGCAAGATATCACTACTACTTGGAGGATTAGCTCCAAAGAGTGTACTTCCAAAAAGAAGTGATGATAGTATCAGTGATGTATGTACCTTTTTGTGTATATTATATTTTCTCATTATTTCTCCTCAACCACATAAAACTCTTGACTTACACCTGTAGGTAGACTTACACCACCATTGACAAGCTCCACAAAACTATCAGGAGCTAAAGCAACTCGTATCTCACTTACCTCTCCAAACTGAGCAGTTGAAGACTCTTGCAGCTCTTCCATAGAGACTCTTGAAACTGCTGCTTCCCCATCTGTTTTTGAGACAAGGGTGAAGTTACTGTTACTTCCACTAAGTCCTGGAACTGTTGACTTGATAGTGTCACTCATACTTCTTGTAGCAACAGGGGTAGAAGTGGTCATATCAACAGTTTGTACAGGAGCAATACTACTTTGAACTCTTCTAGTAGAAACATCTGTTTGCTGTGTAGGCGATGGAGTAGCTACCACAGGAACTCTTGGAGTTATAGATGTTGGTTTTATAGCGTTGTTGACAATAGTTTGTATTGTTTGCTCTTGTTTTGTTGTTGTTGTTTGCTCTTGTGTTGGTGTGCTTGTGGTTGTTTCAGTTGTTGGTGTATTCGTGGTTGTTTCGGTTGTTGGTGTATTCGTGGTTGTTTGCTCTTGTTTTGGTGTGTTTGTGGTTGTTTCTGATTTACTACCTATTATCCAAACAGCATCAGAACGATTTAAGCTCCATGCAAGCTTTGGATAAGAAACAGAAAGAGTACTGTCTTCAATTATGTCATTACCCCAAGAAGCAAAAGTATTGAAAGCTTTCAACTCGGTGAGGGTTTTCCCTTCACCAATATCATTTATTCCTTCTAAATGAGCTGCATCGCTGTTCCAGTAGCTGTTGGTTACTGTAGGACTACCAGAACCAGAACCAACCAAGCCTCCTACACCATTGTTAGGTACTTCAGCAGTCGCCACACCGGTTGCATAG
>JAGYNS010000232.1 GCA_018399655.1 Campylobacterales bacterium | reverse complement strand
GTTTGATTTGATTGGTGTTATTTTTTCATTTTTTGTAGAGGTGGGTTTTTTAGCAGAGCTTTCTTTATGCTCATTTTTTGCTATTTTTGGTTTTTCTTGCTCAGTTTTTGTTTGTTTTGTATCAAGAACTCTCGCTTTTACTTGATCTTTCCCTTGAAACTGCTTTTTATCAGCATCTTCAACCACTAGTTTTGCTATTGCATCAGTTTGTACTGCTACATCATGTGTTTGACTTGCTATCATGGCATTTTGTTGGGTTTGTTGATCAAGTTGATTTACTGCATCATTGATCTGCTCTATCCCTTGTTGTTGCTCTTTGCTTGAAGCTTCAACATCTTTGATAAGGTTAATAGTTCTTGAGATATTTTCATTCAGTTGCGTGTACCCTTGGATCATCTTATCTGAGATTTTTTTCCCATTATTTGATTTTGTGGTTGCATTTTCAACCAATGCTTTGATCTCATTGGCAGCTTCAGCTGATCTACTTGCGAGGTTTCTTACCTCTTGAGCAACGACTGCAAACCCTTTTCCAGCTTCCCCTGCCGTTGCTGCTTCAACCGCTGCATTAAGTGATAGAATATTGGTTTGGAATGCAATTTGATCAATTACTGAAATAGCCTCACTGATTGAAGTGACCTCTTCATTGATCTCATCCATCGCTTTTGTGGTACTATTTGCAAGATCTTCCCCTTGGGTTGCAGAGTTTGTTACATCATTGGCAATTTTTGCCATCTCTACGATATTGTTTGTATTGCTTGCAATATTACTTGTGATCTGCTCTAGTGCTGCTGCTGTTTCTTCAAGAGCTGCTGCTGCTTCATTTGAGTTTTGATTGAGCGTATCCACATTTTTAAGAAGTATATTACTGCTTTGATCAAGGCTTAATCCATTTGATTTATTGTCTACTAACATCTGGTTGATGATCCCTGCTAGGTGGTTAAGCCCTTTTGCTACCCCTCCTACATCATTTTCAACTCTATCTCTAAAATCAAGTTTTGCAAAGCTTTCAAGAACTCTATTGATCTTATTGATATCTTCACACACATTTGTAGTGGTCACTTCAAGCATATTGTTAAATATCTTTTTTAGTTCCATAAGGTTTTGGCTTGGGGTTGATTTTTCAATTCGCTTATTGAATCGTCCTTGCCCCACTTCAGCAACTACTCTTGCAACATCATCTAAGAATAATTTATCCGCTTCAATAAGCTCTCTAGTTTCGATGATATTTTTATTGACCACTTTGGTCATCATACCTATTTCATCTTTTGAGTCAATAGCGATAGTGTCCGCATGGTCTGTCTCTTTATTGAGGTATTTAAAGAAGCCATCAAGCCCTTTTTGGAATTTCTCAAGTAAGCTTGCAACATCTCTTGGAATTTTGATTCCTAGTACAACCGAGATCAAAATAATAATGATAGAGATAATAGTTGCCATAAAAATTGTACTATCATTGAGCAGTGCAACTTCTGGACCAATAGTGTCTTGATCTTTTTGGATAGAGTCTCTTACATCCGAAACGATTTTAGCAACTTCTGGACCTAAAATATTTAATTTATTGTCAATAATATTGGTATTATTCGTAATAATTTTTTGAATTGATACAACACCATTTTGATAGGTATCTATAAGTTGTATTGACTCAGTTAATTTTTGTGTTCGTGTAGGATTTTGAATCTCTTTATTAAGAGTAACAAGTGATTTTTGAAGTCCATTGAACTCCTTGATCACTCTATCCATATCTTTTTTGGCATTGCTACTTAAAAATTCTGCTGTATAAACTCTAGCTATAAGAAGTTCCCTTAGTGTTTTAGCAGCAGCTATAGATGCTTGATAATCACCATCATCTGCTGCTGTATTCATTACATAAGAGAGGTTTTCTTCAATGCGTTCACCATTAATATCAAGATTTTCACTTTTAATCTTATCTCTTTGTTTCGTCAACTCAACAACTTCATAAAAGTTTGCTTTGTATTGATCAAGGTTTTCACTTATTTGTTTTACCATTGAAGCACGAGTTGGGTTTTGGATCTCTTTTTTTGCTTTTTCTATAAGTTTTGAGGTTTTTTCATAATAGTCGTTAAACTGATCAACATCTGCTTGAGATTTTGTTGTAAGAAAATCTTTTACATTCATTCTTACCATAAGCATATTTGATTGCACTTGTCCTGCAAGTACACTATCTCTTGCCATCTCTCTATAGTTACTAAATCCATCTGCTGATTTATTAATACTAAAAATACTAAAGATTGCTAATATAGCAACAAGTACTGAGATAACCGAAAAAGATGTAATAAGCTTCTTTTTTATTGTCATAT
>JAGYNS010000231.1 GCA_018399655.1 Campylobacterales bacterium | reverse complement strand
CCCTTTTGCTTCTTCAACAGTGATAACACCATCTTTTCCAACTTTATCCATCGCTTCAGCGATCATATCACCAATAGCAGTATCACTATTTGCAGAGATTGTTGCAACTTGTGCAATTTGCTCTTTTGTATCAACCACTTTTGACATCGCTTTAAGCTCAGCTAAAATCTTTTCACACGCTTTATCCATCCCTCTTTTGAGTTGAACAGGATTTGCACCAGCGGTTACATTTCTAAGCCCCTCTTTAAAAATAGAGTGAGCCAAAACTGTAGCTGTAGTAGTACCATCTCCAGCTTCATCATTTGTATTTGAAGCCACCTCTTTTACAAGTTGTGCTCCCATATTTTCCATAGCATCTTCAAGTTCAATCTCTCTTGCTACACTTACTCCATCTTTTGTAATCGCTGGGCTACCAAACGATTTTTGAAGAAGAACATTTCTCCCTCTAGGTCCCATTGTTACTCGTACTGCATTTGCTAGTTTTTCAACCCCACTAAAAAGTTTATGTCTTGCATCATCTGAAAAATGTATCTCTTTTGCCATATTGTATATCTCCTTTAAATTATTTCATCACACCTAGAATATCTTTGATATCTAGAACTAAATACTCGTCATTATTTATTATAATTTCTGTTCCAGCATATTTACCATACAATACTGTGTCATCTACAGCGACATTTTTTACATCATCACTTACAGCAACTACTGAAGCTTGCGTTTGCTTCTCTTTTGAAGCATTGTCTGGAATTATAATTCCACTTGCAGTTGTAGTCTCAGGCTCTTTTGCTTTTACAAGAACCCTTTCACCTAATGGTTTAAAATTCATCTTTTAGTCCTTTTATATTAAGTTTAAAATTTTGATTAGCACTCAATTATTTTGAGTGCTAGAATTGTAGTAAATTTTTCCATTTTTGTCAAGTTTTTTTTGAAATATTATTAAAAAATTGAATATTTAAAGTTGAAGTGCTATACTTATTAGAATTTATTATAAAAGGAAGATCTATGAAAAAAATCATTTTACTTATGTTGGTGTCAGTTTTTGCCTTTGCAGAACCTGAAATGCAGTTTGCCGATCCAAAACCTAGCTTTGATAATCCAAGGAAATGGGTGATAAAACTTAGAAGTGCACACCTTGAAACGGTCAATCATATGTTGGGGTCTATTTACAATGTATTAAAAGTGTATCCCCCTGAAACTATCCAAATATCAGTAGTTGCGTATGCACAAGGGATGAGAGCTTTGCGAAAAGATTATGATCCTGATACACTAGCTCGTATTGAGTCTTTAAGACAGTATGATGTTGAATTTGTAGGGTGTATAAATACTATGGATACCATGAAGTGGAAAGAGGATGAGTTCTTAGATGATCTTACTTATGTAAGAGCAGGGATTGCAGAGGTTATTGAGCGAATAGCAGGGGGTTGGGTAAATGTTACACCTTATTAAAATAGTCACTATTGCATATAGTGAATTATTGTTTTATGATGGAGAGTAGGATGAAAACTCCTACTTTTTTTTTCGCTCTTTTTATTTTTATTCCACTGGTACTTTTTGCTCAAAGCAATACTCTAAATATTGACCAAATAACAGAAAAAATAAAAGGGAAAGAGAAGCATAGTATGGTTTTTTTTCATATGGAGCGGTGCCCCTATTGTAAAAAACTTCTAAAAAATGCTTTGAGTGATGAGGAAGTAAAAAAGAAAATAGTAAAAGATTATATCCTTATCGATGTCAATGTAGATAAAGCTCAAATAATTCAATATAAGGATTTTACAGGTAATGCTAAAGAGTTTTGTAAACATTTATCTATAGGATACTATCCTACAGTTGTATTTATTGACGATAATAATGAGATTGTATATTCGATGAAAGGATATCGTAAAACGGCAACTTTTAACCATATCCTAGATTATGTTACTAAAAAAATTTATTTAGAAACAGATTTTGGTGGGTATCTATTTGATATTGATGAAGTAGAGTAAGTATTTTACTCTACTACAAGATCATATATCCCAGATACTGCTGCATTTGTCATGTCAAGATCAAGATGTGGTGCACCTTTTGCTTCTACAATTGTGACATCAATCCCTGCATTTTTTGCTTTTTCATAAAAGTCTGTTGTAACTTTTGGAGGAGATATTTTATCTTCTGTACCATACACAAGTAAAATCTTTGTATCACCAACTTTATCAAGGTGATCACCTATAGAGATAAGACCTTTTCTTTCTGATGGTTCAAATTTATTAAGATCATATCTTCCACCAGCAGCTGTGAGTGTATCTACAACACCAGGATGCTCTACGATCATATTCGCCCCTAAACT
>JAGYNS010000230.1 GCA_018399655.1 Campylobacterales bacterium | reverse complement strand
GAGCTCAAGGTCAAGCAAGTGATATAGCAATCCATGCAAAAGAGATATTACGGATGAAAGAGGAGCTAAACCAACTTCTATCAGAGCATACAGGACAAGATATTGAAACAGTAGAAAAAGATACTGAAAGAGATAACTTTATGGGTGCAAAAGAAGCGTGTGAGTATGGAATCGTTGATAAAGTGATCGCAAAACACGAATAGGAAAAATATCTGTGATACGAGAAATTGTTACATACCCAAATCCAATCTTGCGGAAAAAATCGCAAGATGTAACAGTATTTGACAAAGAGCTTCATACACTCCTAGATGATATGTATGAAACAATGCTTCATGAAAGTGGAGTAGGGCTTGCAGCTATTCAAGTGGGAGTTGATAAAAATGTACTGATCATCAATCTTCCTATAGAAGATGAAGATGACCCAAATTGTGGAAAGCAACTCAAAGAGAACCTTATAGAAGCTATCAATCCAGTGATCACCCATAAAGATGGGGCACAAGTTTTCAATGAAGGGTGTTTGAGTGTTCCTGGATTTCATGCAGAGATTACACGAGCAAAGCATATTGTAGTAGAGTACCACAATAGAGATGGTCAAAAGCAAAAAATGGAATGTGAAGGCTTTTTGGCTGTTGCTTGGCAACACGAGATGGAACACTTAAGTGGACATGTGTTTATAGAAAATCTTTCCTACTTAAAGCGAAAGAAGTTTGAAAAAGAGTGGAAAAGACAGCTCAAAAATAAAAACTAAAAGGTAAAGTGATGCAAAAAGAACCAATGACAAGTGAAGATTATGATATCTTAACACAAAGTCTCAATGAGATGAAACTCCAAACCAGACCAAAAATCCTTGTAGCAATTGAAGAAGCTAGACAACTAGGAGATCTCAAAGAAAATGCAGAATACCATGCAGCTAAAGAGGATCAAGCAAATATCGATAAAAAAATAGCTGAAACAGAAGATATCATCACACGATCTGTGATCATCGATCCTGCAACTTTAGAACACGATAAAATAAGTTTTGGTTCAAGTGTAAAGCTTATAGATCTTGACACAGATGATGAAATTATCTATACAATAGTTTCATCACTTCATAGCGACCCAGATAATGGAAATATATCATTTCACTCCCCATTGGTCAAGCAACTTTTAGGGAAAAGTGAAGGGGATGAGATCACTGCTGTTTTACCAGGTGGGAAAAAACATTTTGAAGTGGAAGAGATCTATTTTGATGAAGAGAAATTTCCTTCAAAAAAATAAAGGATAGTGATGACAGATGTAGCAATAGTAGGAGCTAGCGGATATACAGGACTAGAGCTTATCAAGATAGTTCATACCCACCCAAAGTTCAATTTGACCTATGTAGCAAATAGTGAAGGGGATACAACAGTACAAGAACTCCACCCATCACTTCAAAATGTGGTGGATATGGAGGTGCAAAAAGCAGATCCAAAAGAGATCGCCAAAGTTTCCCAGCTTTGTTTTTTGGCACTTCCTCACAAAACCGCTATGGGGTTTGCCAAAGAGCTTTTAGCACTTGGCGTGAAAGTAGTTGATCTAAGTGCCGATTATAGACTTGAGCTTGAAACTTATGAAAAACACTATTGTCCTCACGAAGATAAACAAAATTTGCCAAATGCGGTATATGGACTCCCTGAGTTTTATAAAAACGATATAAAAAAAGCAAACCTTGTAGCAAATCCTGGGTGCTACCCTACAGCTGCACTTTTGGCACTTCTGCCATTTGTACAATCTATCCAAGAAGATTCAAATATCTTTATCGATGCAAAAAGTGGGGTAAGTGGAGCAGGGAAAAAACTCGTAGAAACCACACAGTTTGTAACGGTCAATGACAATATATTTGCCTACAATCCTATGAAACATCGACATGGACCAGAGATAAATGAGAAGATACAATTGCTTGAAAATAAACAGTTCAATATCTCTTTTGTCCCACAACTCATTCCAGTGACAAGAGGGATGATGGTCAATGTCTATGCTACATTAAATCAAGAAGTAAATGTAAAAGAACTATTAAAAAGCCACTATAAAAATAGCCCTTTTGTGCGGATCAAAAATAAACCTGTAGATATAAAAAGTGTCTCAGGAACCAATTTTTGTGATATATTTGTAGAGCAAAATGGCAAT
Source organism: Campylobacterales bacterium (assembly GCA_018399655.1). Taxonomy (GTDB): domain Bacteria; phylum Campylobacterota; class Campylobacteria; order Campylobacterales; family Arcobacteraceae; genus JAIOSF01. Next base: position 241 of record JAGYNS010000230.1, on the reverse strand, counting down.
GCACTTTTTATCAATGCAACGATTGATAACCTTTTACGAGGGGCTTCCTCTCAAGCAGTGGTCAATGCCAACTTGATGTGTGGATATGAAGAGGGGCTAGGGATCAATACCTTGGCGTATGTGCCGTAAGATTTTAGTCTATCTATTTTCTTCAATATTGATATAGATCTAGCACCCCATTACCAAAAGCCCATCAACCTCTCTATGATAGATCTTCTCGTCCCAGCTTTTATTAGATGAT
>JAGYNS010000023.1 GCA_018399655.1 Campylobacterales bacterium | reverse complement strand
GGTATTGATATCGCTCAAATCATTATGGAAAATGGCGATGAAAATTTTTACCACTCATTGCAAACCCGTCATATCGATGTGATAAGAGCAGAAAGCAAAGAGGATATTCAAAACCTACCAAAAGATCAATATTTTTTAGTAGATGCATTTGTTCCGCAGTTTGGAGGATCTGGGAAAAGAGTGGCATTAGAGTGGTTTGATGGAGTAGATTGTTCAAATATTATTTTAGCTGGTGGATTAAAGAGTGAAAACCTCCATGAGCTTCAAGGGTATAATTTTTATGGGGTAGATGTTAGTAGTGGAGTGGAGAGATCAAAAGGGAAAAAGGAAAAGCAAAAGATGATCGATTTTGTCAAAAAAGTAGATGAAATATATACAAAAACTTGTTAAACTTCTTTTAGAAAAGCCTTTAACTATTGAAGAGTTTGATACGATTTTACAAAATTCACATCGATTTTTTGATTCTTTAGAGCTTGAGAAACAGCTTATTTTGCACAATGGGTTACCATTGTATTTTAGTGAAGATCAAGTTTTCTTAAAGACACTTACTACCCCTTTAAGTGAACAAACTTTTTGTGTGGTAGATATTGAAACAAGTGCAGGAAATCCTAGGAGTGGACAGATCATAGAAATAGGTGCACTGAAAGTTAGAAATGGAAAGATAATAGAAAAGTATGAGTCTTTGGTCAATACCTACACTATTCCTCACACCATTCAAGAGCTTACAGGGATCACTCCACAAATGACCCATAGCTCACCAAATATCCAAACAGTTCTTGAGGAGTTTCGGATATTTTTAGAAGATGATATTTTTGTAGCTCACGATATCAATTTTGATTATAAGTTTATTAGTCAAAGTATGAAAAAGTATGATTTAGGGGAGCTTTTAAATAGAAAGCTTTGTACAATTGATCTTTCAAAAAAATTGATAGAAATTGAACGCTATGGACTCAAATACCTTAAAGAGCATCTACAGATAGATCAAGGGAGTCATCATCGAGCTTTTAGTGACGCATATTGTACCGCAATGGTACTTTTAGAGTGTATTCAAAGAGTACCAAAACATATAGACACAGCAGAAAAGTTAATCTCTTTTAGTCATGGGAAACTGAACTAAGCTGCTCTATAATTTTCTTTTTGTTTTTGCAAAAATGTCCATTTTTTGATATAAGGAGCATATCGTTGACTCTCCCTTTATTTGATTGGATTTTTGCACTATGAATCTCAATACCAAATTGGTCAAAAATTTGTGCTACAAAGCTAAAAAGCCCTTTTTGGTCTTTGGTGTTGATTGATAATCTTGCAAGCTCTTCCGTATGGTCACAATCTACGCTGATCTCTTCTGGTTTTATAGTTGGTTTTGCAAGTTTGATCGTTTTTCCCATATCAAAAGAGTCTTCGATGATCTGTTCAACAAATGAGAGATCATCATCTTCAAGATGTTCATCAAAGTTGATTTCAAAAAATTTCTTTTCTTCAAAAAGCTTATATATCCCCATTGAGGAGATATTGAGAAACTGGAGTTTTCCTAAAAGATATCCAAGGTTCAAAGGAACCTCTCTTGTGATCCTTATTTGAAGTTGCCCTTTATTTGAAACATGAAAGTAGTAGTTTTGCACCTCCATAGCTTTTAAAGCAATCTTGATGATATCAAGAGCTTTATATTTTAAAAAGAGTTGGTTTGATTCTATTTGAAGAATCTTTTTTTGCTGTGAAACTTTAAGTGCTTGAAACGATTTATGGTTTTTGATCGCATTTTCTTTATTGGCTCTTCTTGTACTGACACTTAAAAGTTCCACATTGTCATAGGCTGAGATAGTATGAAGGTAAAGCTCTTTTAAAAGTGCTGAAGTGGAGCTTTTGTAGAGTTTTGAATCGACAGAGCTAATATCTGCATAGGTTATGATAAAAAGCATCTCTAAAAGCTCTTTGGAGGGGATCAGTCCTGTAAAAGCTAAAATAGTTTTTTGTGAATAGATATCTTCAGTGGTGGCTATTTTTGTCATCATATTGTGGTACCGTATAAGGGTTGCTACTTTGTTGGTTTCTACATCATTGATCCCTAAAAATTTGGCAAATCGTCTAAAAAGATGCTGCCCTACGATGTGATGATCTTTCCCTCTTCCTTTCCCTACATCATGAAACAAAGCTACAAGATTGATCATATATTTTTGAGTATAGGTTTGCTTCTCATACATCTTTTTTACAAACTCATCTTGAATATTTTGAATATGATACAAAGTTTTGATACTGTGGATATCTACTGGGTGTTTATGGTACCCATCAAACTGAGGTTGGTTGATAATTGTTTTAAATATAGGGATAATCTCAACTAAAAGACCACTTTTAAACAAAAGATCAATAAAAGGGAAGAGATTTTCTTTTTGTAAAAGGTTTTTGATCAAAACTTTTGTGGTGTTGTTTACTTTAGAGGGCATTATTGTTTTGTAAGCATAGGTCACATAGGAGATATCAAAATATTGAATATAGTTTGGTAACTCTAATAACTCTTTTAAAAAATGGTTGAGTTTTTTTGGTTTGGTATGCATCGATGTATATAAAGTGTTATTGCATAAATAAAGATTAGGAGCAATTCGTCTTTGGTAAATAACAGAGTAGTTTTTTGGATCAAAAAGATATCTTCTGGTTACTTTTTTTATCATCAATTTTGTAAACCCGTGAATAGTATGAAGAGATTTAAAGAGTTTCTCCATACATTGTCTCTCTTTTGTAAATCGAATAGTATCCACAAATCCTAGCTTTGTACTAATATCTGGCAATATATCAAAAGTAACACTGTCAAGCTTTTTTTTAGCACTTAAGTGTAGGGCATTTCGTACTTGAAAAATAAACTCTAAAGCGATACGGTATTTTTTATACTCATCATCACTAAAAAGAACCCCTGAAAGCTCTTTGGTATTGTGTACGCCAAAAGTGATGTTGACCATCCAAAAAAGCATATTAGACTCTCTCATCCCACCATAGCCATCTTTGATATTTGGCTGCATCACTAACGGATATTTTTTGAGTCGCTGGGTATGCTCTTCAAGTTTTTCAAGGACAAATGCTTTTTGTTCAAAGTCTCTAAGTTTGTTTAAAACACTTTGGTATTTAAACCACAAGTGTTTAGAGCCATAGATCATACGGGATTCTAAAAAAGAGGTTTTAATAGTCACATCTTCTAAGGCTGCATTGTGTATCTGTTTTATATCGTGTGCTCTGCTTCCAAGTTTTAGTCCACTATCCCATGATAAAGTCATAAACTCTTCCATAATAGGGGTAAGATTGTACCCACTTGTAGGGTCATACAAAAGCATAATATCGATATCACTATAGATACAAAGTTGCTCTCTTCCATAACTTCCAAGTGCTATTATAGTAATTGGTATAGAGGTACTCATAGGCATATATGAACCAAAATGTTTTCGTAAAAGATATTTATAGATCACTTTAATAAATCCATCTATCTTATAAGTGTGTTTTACAAAAAAATCTTTCCCTCTTGATTGATCAAATAAAGTATCCAAAGAGCCTAAATACTCTTGAATCTCACTTTTGATCACTTTGGCAATTTTAAAATCTTCCGCTTTATTTTCAATAAGCTCTTCTATTTTTATATTTAATTCTGTCATAAAAGAATTTTAACATAAAAAAGATACAATTTATTTATGAAAAATTTAAATGATACATTAACAAATGAACAAAAAGAGTTTTACAAGCGACAGATACAACTGTGGGGTGAAAAAACCCAAGCATCGTTAAAAACCAAAAAAATAGCTATCGTGGGGTGTGGAGGCTTAGGGTGTAGCCTTGCTTTAGCTTTGGGTTCTAGTGGAATTGGATTTATCGATTTGATTGATTTTGATGATGTGAGTGTCCATAATATCCATAGGCAAATTGGATTTACCACAAAAGATGAGGGGAAAAACAAAGCAGAAGTGTTGAAAAAACTTGTGAAAAAAAGATCTCCATTTGTTGAAGTTGAGAGTTTTGAAGTGGATTTTCATACTTTTAGTTTCAATGAGGACTATTATGATTTGATTATAGATGCTACAGATAACTTACCTGTACGGCAACAAATAGATCAGTTTTCCAAACAAAAAAATATCCCGTGGCTTTATGGAAGTGTTGAAGAGTTTCATGGTCAAGTATGTTTTTTTGAAAAATCATCATATGAATCTATTTTTGTAGTCAACGATAGAAAACCTGAAGGGATAGCAGCTCCAATTGTGATGCATATAGCATCACTTCAAGCAAATATCGCTTTACGATACCTAGCAGACAAACCCATAAAAAAAGACTTTTTGTATTATTGTTTTTTTGATGAGTTTGGGGAGTATACGGTACAAAAGTTTGGATTGCCAAAGTAGATACTATTCATAACTTTTTAAGTAAAATAGGGGTATAATCTCCAAATTTTTATAGAGTAAATCCAAGGAAAGTGAATGCCAAAAAGAGAAGATATTAAGTCTATTTTATTAATCGGTTCTGGTCCTATTGTTATTGGTCAAGCGTGTGAGTTTGACTATAGTGGAACACAAGCTACAAAGACTCTTAAAGAGTTAGGATATAGAGTGGTTTTGATCAATTCAAACCCTGCTACTATTATGACTGACCCAGAGTTTGCGGATAAAACATATATTGAACCCATCACAGAAGAGATGGTTGCTAAAATAATCGAAAGAGAAAATATCGATGCGGTATTACCTACAATGGGTGGGCAAACAGCTCTTAATGTAGCAACCTCTATGTATGATAAAGGGATGCTAGAAGGGGTTGAATTTTTAGGAGCAAATCCTGAAGCTATCAAAAAAGGGGAAGATAGACATCTTTTCAATGAAGCGATGGTAAAAATTGGGATGGATCTTCCAATTAGTAAAAATGCCTATAGTGTAGAAGAAGCGATTGAAGTTGCCAAAGAGATAGGATTTCCTGTTATTAGTCGTGCATCATTTACCCTAGCTGGTGGAGGAAGTGGTGTTGCTTATAATATGGAGGAGTTCGAAAAACTTGCAAAAGAGGGGATCGATGCAAGTCCAATCAATGAAATAGAGATCATGGAATCGATGCTAGGTTGGAAAGAGTATGAGATGGAAGTTATTCGAGATAAAAAAGATAACTGTATCATCGTGTGTTCTATTGAAAACTTTGATCCTATGGGTGTACATACAGGAGATAGTATCACCGTTGCACCTGCATTAACTCTTACTGATAAAGAGTACCAAAATATGCGAAATGCCTCTTTTGCAATTCTAAGAGAAATTGGGGTAGATACAGGGGGATCAAATGTGCAGTTCTCTATTTGTCCAGATACAGGACGGATGATTGTTATAGAGATGAACCCTAGAGTTTCAAGATCCTCTGCACTTGCCTCAAAAGCGACAGGATACCCAATAGCAAAAGTAGCAACACTTTTAGCTGTTGGTTTTACCCTTGATGAGATTCAAAATGATATCACAGGTACAACCGCTTCTTTTGAACCTGTGATCGACTATCTGGTCACAAAAATACCACGATTTACTTTTGAAAAATTTCCAAAAGCAAACTCAACTTTATCTACAGGGATGAAAAGTGTGGGTGAAGTTATGAGTATAGGGAGAACTTTTAAAGAATCTTTCCAAAAAGCTTTATGCTCACTTGAAACTGGTCTTTGTGGTTTTGATCCAATACAAGCTGATCTAAAGCATATCAAAAAAGAGATAAGACGACCAAATTGTGATCGTGTTTTATACCTTATGCAAGGGATGCGAGAAGGATTAAGTGATCAAGATATCTTTGATATGTCCAAAATTGATCCTTGGTTTATCTCTCAACTTCGTCAAATCCATGATATGGAAGTGATTATTCAAAATAATTCTCAAACTATTTTAGAAGATGAAGAGCTTTTGCGACAAGCAAAAACCTATGGATTTAGTGACCTTATGCTTGCAAAACTTATAGGGAAAAAAGAGGATGAGATATATGCCGCAAGAAAAAATCTTAATGTAAATTTAGAGTACAATGAAGTTGATACTTGTGCTGCAGAGTTTAAAGCCCTTACCCCATACCTTTACTCCTCAACAAATATCACAAAACAAACACCACTAAGAGCTATCACAACGGATAAGAAAAAAGTACTTATTATTGGTGGTGGACCAAATAGAATAGGGCAGGGTATTGAGTTTGATTATTGTTGTTGTCACGCTTCATTTGCTTTAAATGAGATGGGTATTGAGACTATTATGTATAACTGTAATCCTGAAACGGTTAGTACCGATTATGATACCTCAGATATATTATACTTTGAGCCAATCGATTTTGAGCATGTGCGAAGTGTGATTGAGTGTGAGCAACCTGATGGAATTATTGTTCACTTTGGTGGACAGACCCCTTTAAAACTTGCAAGACAAATTGATCAAATGGGTGGAAAAATAATAGGAACAAGTGCTTCTACTATAGATCTTGCTGAAGATAGAGAAAAGTTTTCTACATTTGTAACAAAAGCGGGACTTTTGCAACCTGAAAATGGAACGGCTGTCTCTTTTGATCAAGCTGTTGCAATAGCCAACAAAATAGGGTATCCAGTACTTGTAAGACCATCTTTTGTTTTAGGTGGAAGAGGGATGAGAATCGTATATAGCGAATCAGAACTAAGCCAGTATATGGAAGAGGCTGTTTCTGTGTCAAATGATGCTCCTGTACTTATTGATAAATTTTTAGATCGTGCTATAGAGCTTGATGTGGATTGTATCTGTGATGGTGAGGATGTCTATATTGGTGGAATTATGCAGCATATTGAAGAAGCTGGGATCCACTCAGGGGATAGTGCGTGTAGTTTACCACCTGTAAGTTTAAGTGATGCCATACTTCAAGAGGTGGAAGAGAAAACAAAACTGATGGCTTTAAACCTTGGTGTAAAAGGGCTGATGAATACGCAGTATGCAATTCATCATGGGAAAATATATCTTATCGAGGTCAATCCACGAGCTAGCCGAACTGTACCATTTGTCAGTAAAGCTACAGGGATCCCAATGGCTAAAGTTGCTACAAGAGTGATGTGGGGAGAATCTTTAAAAGATGCTCTAAAAGTATATGATCCTGAGCAAAAAATAGTCAATATAAAAGATCCACAAAACAATATCCTTAAGCCAACTCTTAAAAATCATGTAGCAGTAAAAGAAGCGGTATTCCCTTTCAATAAATTAAGTGGTGCAGATCTTCTTTTAAGTCCAGAGATGAAGTCAACTGGGGAAGTGATGGGTATAAGTTCAGATTTTGGAAGAGCTTTTGCAAAAGCTCAAGAGGGTGCAAAGAACTTTCTACCAAGTGGAGGGGGAAAAGTATTTATCTCTCTTGCTGATCTTGACAAAGAGTTTGCTCCTCAAATTGCTTTAGGGCTTGAAAACTTAGGGTTTGATATAGTAGCTACAAGTGGAACTTTTGATATAATTAGTGATGCTGGTATCCCTTGTGAGAAAGTTCTTAAAGTAAGTGAAGGGCGACCAAATATTGTTGATAGTATGATGAATGAGCAAATTGTTATGGCGATTAACACAAGTGATGGGAAAGAGTCTAGCAAAGATGATGGTCAACAAATAAGGCGAGCAGTTTTACGGATGAATGTTCCATATTTTACAACAGTAGCTGGAGCGTTAGCGAGCCTTGAAGCTATTGAAGCACAAAAAGATAAAGCGGGGATGTACCCAAAATCTATCCAAGAGTTTTTGGCTTAAACGATTAGGTCTTTATTTTGAATAGCTCTTTGATTTATTTAGTACAAACTGACACAACAGTTGGTTTACTAAGTTCTGATCAAAGAGCATTATCTCGTGTAAAACAAAGAGATCAAAGTAAAAAAACACTTCAAGCTGTGGATAGTTTAAAAACTTTACAAACATTGCAAAGAGTTCCCAATAGATTTAAAAAAAAAGTAAGAAACTCTAAAAAAACAACATTTGTATATCCAAGCGGGGATGCATTTCGTGTTGTTTCAAGTGGAAACCATCATCATTTTTTAAATAAATTTGGGGTTTTATACTCAACTTCTGCAAATATTACCAATCAAGAGTTTGATTTTGAGGTAGCATCTACAATGTGTGATGTGATAGTTTTTACAAAAGATCATTTTTCTTCAAGTAGTGCATCTTCAATATTAAAAATCAACAATACAAGTTTGCAAAAGATACGATGAGTTTATTTCGTTGGATTTTTATTGTTTGTTTGGTGCTATACCCTTTAAGTGCAAAAACCTTTAATGTCAACTTTACCAATTTAACAACCCAAAATTTTATTAAAATCGCTTCAAAAATTGTTGAAAAAGATATTTTTTTTGAACACCCTATAAAAGGGAAAGTCAATTTTGTAAGTGACGAGCCTTTGGATAAAAACAATGTGTTACAACTTTTAGAGTTTGAGTTGGAAACAAAAGGGTATAAACTAGAGCACCATGATCAATATATCACTATAAAAAAAGAAAACGCATCTGCGACAAATATGGAAGTTTTTTCTATTAAAAATTTAGATGCTGAAGTTTTATATAATCAATTGCAAGAGCATCTCAAAAGTAGCTATTTCCAATCTTTTGAATCTGTTCCTTCGCTTTCATTTAATCAACAAAACAACTCTATTGTAGCTATTGGTTCTTTAAATGCTTTACAAATTATCCATAATATTATACAAAAACTTGATATCACTCAACAGCAAGTATATGTTGAAGCAAAAATTTTAGAACTGAGCCAGACAAGGGTAAAAAATCTAGGGGTTCAATATGGACTTAATGGTTTTCATGCTACAGGTTCTAGCCTTACCACTTTAAGCTCGCTTGTGAATGGCTCTACGGCAGTTTCTGCATTGAGTTTAAGTGAATTAGGCTCATTTGGGTATAGTCCAAATACTATGAGAAATGGGTTGTCTTTAGGGGTGACGATAAATATTTTAAATCAAAATAAAGCATTAGATGTAATCAGTGAGCCATCGCTACTGTGTATCAATAATCAACAAAGCTCTATATATGTAGGGGAGACAAGAGCTATAGCCACAGGGACAACTGTAGGGACAACTACCACCACAAACTATGGAAGGGAAAATATTGGATTGAACTTAAGTGTAACTCCACGAATCTCAAAAGAGAATAAAGTGAGCTTACAAATCACTACACTGCTTGAAGATGTAAAACAAACGCAAGACAATATCAATGGAATACCAAGTACCAATAAAAAAGAGGTAAAAACCACCGCTATAGTGAATAATGGAGAGAGTGTTGTTTTGGGTGGATTAATTAAAAGTAAACTAGAAAACCAAGAGGAAAAAGTCCCTTTTTTTGGAGATATTCCAGTTTTAGGAACCCTTTTTAGAAGTAATCATGAGATTGATGATAAAGTAAATCTCATTATTATCGTAACCCCTTATATTGTCCCACAACAAAAAGATCTCGCTTTCGTGCGTAATCAACTTGCACGATTAGAGATTTTAACTCAAGATACAACACAACAAATCACCCAAGAACTTTTGAAAAACAAACAACTTCAAGAGAAAAATACTCAAGAGATACAACAAGAAACCCTGCAAAAACAAAGACATCAAGAAAAAATTAAAGAGATATTTAATTTATAAGGACACACAATGGAAAAGAAAAAAACACTCACTATTATAGATACATTTGGATTTTTATTTCGTAGCTACTTTGCTTTGCCACCTTTAAAATCAAAAGAGGGGTTCCCTACAGGGATGCTTACAGGTTTTATGAACTTTATTGCCAGTATTGGAAAAGATTTTCAAACAGACTATTTGGTTTTTGCACTTGATAGTAAAGGAGATACTTTTAGAAATGAGATCTATCCAGAGTATAAAGCTCATCGACCAGATGCCCCAGAAGATCTTAAAGTGCAACTTCCTATAGCAATCGAGCTTATAGAAAAAATGGGCTTTCAAGTAGCTTGTAAAGATGGATATGAAGCGGATGATATGATCGCTTCACTTGCAGTGGATGGGAAAGATTTTGATCTAGAGGTGTGTATTGTAAGTCATGATAAAGATCTGTATCAGCTTATCAATAATGATATCTATTTATTTGATCCAATAAAGAAGAAAAAGATATTAAAAGAGGATTGCTATGAAAAATATGGGGTCTATCCAAAACAGTTTATTGACTATCAATCGCTTTTAGGAGATAGTGCTGATAATGTTCCTGGGGTAAAAGGGGTAGGGGCAAAAACGGCAACTGCTTTAATTCAACAGTTTAATGACCTTGACAATATCTATGCAAACTTAGATTCTATAGAGAAACCAAGATGGAAAAAGCTTTTAGAAGAGGGGAAGCAAAATGCCTATATCAGTAAACAGCTTGTCTCTTTGCACTGTGATGCACATTATTTAGATGATTATGAAGATATCGAAGATTTAAAGCTTCCAAAAGAGAATCCAATTTTAAAAGTAGCAGACACGCTTATCCAATATGATATGAATAGAATTATTGATAAAGTCAATAAAGATGGGCTTAACTATAAAACAACTATCCCTAAAGGGTATGTTGAGGGAAAAACTCAAGAGAAAAAAGAGGTGCAGTGTGAGTATATTTTGCTCAATGATCCAAAAACTCTTTTTGAAGTGATAGATAATATCCCATCAAAAAGTTTGATTGCATTTGACACAGAGACCAACTCTTTAGATACAAAAGAGGCAAAAATAGTTGGTTTTTCATTTTGTTATGAACTTTCAAAGTCATACTATGTCCCAATAGAACATTTTTATTTAGGGGTGCCTGAACAGATCTCAAAAAGTGATGCAAAAAAAGCTGTAGAGTTATTGCAAAAGCATAAATTGATTTTTCAAAATTTTAAATATGATAAGCAAGTTATTTTGAATAATTTTGATATAGAATTGACTCTTGAAGCTGATACTATGATTATGGCATGGCTTTTAGATAGTGATAAAGCGGTTGGTATGGATAAATTAGCCAATAGACTTTTAGGGGGATATAAAACCACAAGTTTTAAAGATGTGGTCAAAAAAGGGGAAGATTTTTCAAATGTAAACCTTGAAGATGCTTGCAAGTATGCAGCAGAGGATACATTTATCACTTTAAGATTGTATGAGGCTATCAAAGAGGAGTTTAAAAAAAATGATGAATCCTATTTGATGCAACTTGCAAAAAGGATAGAGTATCCTTTTATTGATGTTTTAATCGCTATGGAAACCCATGGGATAAAAGTAGATTTAGAATTTTTCCAAAACCTCCAACGAAAAAGTAAAGAGGATCTTTCAAAACTTACTGAAACTATTTATGAATTAGCAGGGGAAAAGTTTAATATCAATTCACCAAAACAACTAGCCGTAGTACTTTTTGAAAACTTAAAACTCACCCCACCTAAAAAAACAAAAACAGGCTACAGCACGAATGAGCAAGTTTTAAGAAAGCTTATCGATGAACATGTGGTTGTTCCAAAATTATTGGAGTATAGGGAAAATTTTAAACTACACTCAACCTATATTGAGCCGTTAATTGAGCTTGCCAAACAAAATAGTGAACACAAAATTTACACCTCATTTTTACATACAGGAACAGCAACAGGAAGATTAAGCAGTAAAAATCCAAATCTTCAAAATATTCCAGTAAAAAGTGAAGCGGGGAGAAATATACGAAAAGGGTTTATTGCAAGAGAGGGATACTCTTTAGTTGGGATTGATTATTCACAAATAGAGCTAAGACTTTTAGCACATTTTAGTAAAGATCCTAGTTTAGTTGAGGCATTTCAAAAAAACCATGATATACATCTTGAAACAGCAGTGAGAATTTTTGGAGAAGAGGAAGCGAAACAGAAAAGAAATATTGCCAAATCTATTAACTTTGGACTTTTATATGGGATGGGAAGTCGCAAGCTAGGGGAGCAGTTAGGGATCCCTGCAAAAGAGGCTAAAGGGTATATTGAGAGCTATTTTGAGAATTTTTCCACAGTGAAAAATTATCTTCAATCAATTCAAGATGAAGCGATAGAAAAAGGATATGTCAAAACTTTATTAGGGAGAAAAAGACGATTTGACTTTGAAAATGCCAATGGGATGATGCGTGCAACTTATCAAAGGGAGTCTGTAAATACAGTATTTCAAGGAAGTGCCGCTGATCTTATTAAATTAAGCATGAATAAAATTTTACAAAAATATAAAAATAATAATCAAATAGTGATGTTACTTCAAATTCACGATGAATTGATTTTTGAGATTAATAACGATATTTTAGAGCAAATTACCTCAGAGCTTGTAGATATTATGGAAAATATACACACGCTTGAAGTACCACTAAAAGTTGGGGTAAGTGTCGGAAAAAACTGGGCCCAGCTTAAATAAAATTTGATAATTTCTGTTAATTGAATAACACTTTGACAGAAATAATTTTTTTTGATATAATAAGAAAAATAAGTTTAATATTGGGGTTTGAAATGATCAAAAAACTGCGAAAAGTGGATAATATGACTATTTTGTGTATTACACAAAGTAGTGAGATTTTATCACAAATTGAAGATTTAAAGGCTAAGGAGCTTAGAAAAGCTGAGTCTTTTGAGCTAGAACTTTTAGATAATAAAGTTGATCTTGTTGTAATCGATTACCAAATCAAAGGGGTCAAAGATATCTTAGACCAAATTCGTCTAGCAAAACCTTTGTTGCCAAAAGTGGTAATCATGCAAGATCTTGAAGAGAAGTATATTCTTAGTTGTATAAACTCTGGAGTTTATTCAATAGTAAAGTATCCTATAGTGTTTGATCAGCTCAAAGCCTCAGTTGTTATGGCAATCAATCAGTCAAAAAGAGTTGATAAAATATGTCTTGATCAAGATATCTATTTTGATGCCTATCGTGAAAGATTTTATGATAAGTTTGGAGAGATCACTTTTACAAAGTTTGAATTTCAATTATTAAAATTACTTTTAGATAATTACGATAAAGTGGTACCATACGAAGATATTAAGAAACATGTATGGAAAGAGAAAAAAATGAGTGTATTTACCATGAGAAATGTGGTAAATAAAATTAGAAATAAAACTTATTATAATATCATAAAAAATATCTCTTCAGCGGGTTATCAAATAGATAGACCCCGTTAATAGATAAACTGGAAAAATTATGGAAGAACAAATAGTTTCAAAAGATGAATTAGTTGAGATGTTTTCTTTAGGTGTACTAGAGGATCATGAGGTTAGAGGTTGGTTGTTGTATGGTCAAGAGATACAAATTATTGCATTGCATGAGACAGATCCTAAATATGTACAGGATGTTACCAATGCACAGTATTATAAACTTGTACCAGTAAAAAAATAGATAAGAGGAAAGTCAAATTATGTCACATTGTCCATTTTGCAAAAAAAAGATAGCTATGAGTAAAGCGTTTTGCTCAAGAAGTTGTAAGGAGAATTATTTTCAACTCATAGCTATTCAAGTTCCAAAACTATTCTTAAGAAGGCTTTATACTCTTCCTAAAGAAGATAGAGAGGTGGAGATTGAACAATTTTCCCATCGACATGGTTGGAGACTTGATCTACTTCGCAATAAAATAGAAGAGGAAGCGATCAGAATGGGGTATATTGAAGATCCTACTTTGAAAAATTGATCTGTTTTATTTTTATGATATAAGTGATCATAACAAGTACAACAAACCCAAGTGAGATAAGTATCCCCATCGTGAGCCATTGGGTATTAAGCAAAAATCCCAACTGAGAATCAGGCTGCCTAAAAAACTCTGCAATGATTCTCATCACTGAATAAAGCCCCACATACAAAAGACCTAGTTGACCATCAAACTGTTTATATTTTCTTAGCATATAGATGATCAGAAAAACCAAAAGACCCTCTAAAACAGCTTCATAAAGTGCAGAAGGGTGCCTTAAAACACCATCTACATATATTCCCCAAGGTTGCTCAGTTGCTCTCCCTACAAGCTCTTTGTTTAAAAAGTTTCCAACTCTTCCAAAAATATATCCAAGTGGAACAGCTATGGCTGCAATATCACCCATAAACCAAAATGAGATTTTATTCTTTTTGCACCAAAAATATGAAGCGATAATAAACCCTGCAACTGCACCATGGTAGCTCATCCCTGAGATCCCTACAAAAGAGCCATCAGCTGCAAATGGATTGAATATCTGCCATGGTTGAGTCAGGTAATAGATTGTATTGGGATCATAAAAAAGAATATATCCTAGCCTTGCACCTAGAATTACTCCTATTTCCACCCATATAATATAGCTATCAAGTTGCTCTTTTGTGATATCTAGGTTGTCTTTTTTGATAATCCAGTGAGCGGCTACAATAGCAATAATAAAAGCTAATGCATACATAATTCCGTACCAGTGTACAGAGATGCTAAAAAGGTTAAATGCTACTGGGTCAAGATTGTCATAGATATTTTGCCACCACTGCATCTAGTCTTCCAATGCTTGTGCAATCAATTCAATAGGGTTTTTAAATACCACTTTTGTATCGGTTCTTCCTAAGCTATCGGTGATTTGCATACGGCAAGCACTACACTCAGCGCTGACGATATCTGCTTTTGTTTTGTTGATCATAGAAGCTTTTTTTACCCCTACTGCTTTTGCAAAGTGGTATTTTTCACTTTGCATAGTCACTCCACCAAATCCACAGCACTCATTTGGGTCACTCATCTCATCTATTTTGTAGTTTTGCTCTATGAGATTACGAGGTTCTAAAAATACCCCTTGCATTTTTTTTGCGTGGCATGGGTCATGATAGGTAACAACTTCATCCATTTTTTTACCCTTTTTTTTGAGTAGTTCAACCAGTTGTGTATTATTTTCAAGCCATTTTGTAGCCATTATAACTTTTGGTGCAAGTTTAGAAGCACGCTCTTTCCACTGGGGCTGGTCATGTAAAAAGTGTACCCAATCTGTATTGATCATAGCACTACAAGTAGCTTCAGGGATAATAATAGCATCCACTTCATCAATAAAAGTTTCAAAGTATTCGATATTTTTTTTGATAAGATAATCAACCGTATCAAAATCTCCTGTAAAATATGCAGGGGCTCCACAACAAAGTTGTTTTTTAGGAATAAAAGCATCGATCTGCAGTTTTTCTAAAATCTTTAAGAGGCTTTTTCCTATATTGGTGTAGGCGTAGTTTCCCATACATCCTATAAATATTCCTACTTTTTTTATATCTTTTGTTGAATCTGAATTGTAAGTAATATTTTCTGGATAGGAGTTTAAAAATGATTTTCTATCTGCAAAGGGGAGGGTTCTATCTTTGATCATCTCAATTGGAAGATTAAATCTTGATTTTCCCCCTTGATTTTGCTGATTGATTTTTAAACCACAGGTTTGAAATACCCATCCCATTTTTGCCATAAAGTCCATAATTTTTCTATGGCGAAGCAAAAAGAAAAAAGCTCTTTTATACCAAGCTATCCCATATTTTTTGGCTATATCGCTTCGCACTTGCTCTATGATCATATCAGTTGGAAGATCATTGGGGCATACATCTACACAGTTGGTACATAAAAAACAGCTCTCAAAAATATCTTTTGCATTCTTATCAAGCTCTAGTTCGTCTCTTTTATAGGCACCTAAAAGGTCTATAAAACCTCTAGGGCTTGTAGTTTCATCTTGATTAATATTAAATATTGTACAAACAGGTTTACATTTTCCACATTTGATACAATCATCACTTATCTGGGTATAATCAAATTTATTGTTTATAGTATTCATAAGCGAATTTTATCCTAAAGTAGTTTAATTAAAACTCTCAACTAACTCTTCAAGCTCAAGATATTGTTCCACTTTTTCCTCATAGAGCTGATTAAGAGCATCAAGCTCTTGACTTACCGCAACAAGACCTTTTTCTTGATAGCACTCAGGATTGGACAAACACTCATTAAGAGCCTCAATCTGTTTTTCTAAATCCTCTATTTGCTCGGGCAACATATCATATACTCTTTGATCTTTATAGCTGAGTTTTGTTTGTTTTTTAGGCTCTTTTTTAGAAACTTGTTCGGAAGCTGTTTGGGTATACTCTTTTTCAAAAGCTTGAAGCTCTTTGATCTCTTTTTCTATCTCAAGGTACTCGGTATATGGCTGATAGCTTTCCATAAGGTTCCCATCTCCTGTAAAAACAAAAAGTTTTTTGGCAATTTTATCCACAAAATATCGATCATGGCTTACAAAAAGTAACGCTCCTGTAAAGTTCATCAAATACTCTTCTAGAATATTAATAGTAGGGATATCAAGATCATTGGTTGGCTCATCCATAATAAGTAGATCATATTTTTTCGTAAAAAGTAGGGCAATGGCGATTCTATTTTTCTCTCCACCACTTAAAAGCCCCACTTTTTTATCAAGATACTCTTTGGGAAATAAAAAGTTTTTCAAATATCCAAAAACATGCATATTTCGCCCATCATTAAGCTCAACTCTATCTCCCCCATTTGGACAAAATGTATGGATAATAGTTTTATCATCATCAAGCATCTCACGGTGCTGATCAAAATAGCCTATTTTAAAATCCCCTTTTTTTATCGTTCCACTATCAATATCCATACGACCAAGAAGTATTTTTAAAATAGTAGATTTTCCAGCCCCGTTTGGTCCAACAATTGCAATAGTGTCTCTTTGGAGTATTCGAGTCGAAAAATCTTTAATAAGAGTTTTTCCTCCTAATGTTTTAGAGATATTTTTCAGTTCAAAAAGCATTTTTCTTTTATTTTTGTTTTCCCCACTATTTTGAAACGCTTTTTGTTCCCTTTCAAGGTCAAGGGTCATTTTTTTGATCCGTCCAGGGTTACTTTTTACTTGCTGTTTGAGCTCAAAATACTCAGCTTTTCTTCTTTCATTTCTTTTTCTTCTAGCACTTACTCCATGTTGCATCCAGTGAGCTTCTGCTCGAAGTTGCCGTACTAAATTTTCATGCTCTTTTTGCATATTTTGCAAAATCTTCTCTTTGGCTTCAAGGTATTTAGTATAGCCACCATCAAATTTTTTGAGCTCCCCATTCTCAATCTCTATAATAGTTGTAGCAATATTATCAATAAAATATCGATCATGGGAGATAAAAAGAAGTGTGAATTTTTCTTTGAGTAGTACTTGTTCTAAAAACTCTACCATATATACATCAAGATGGTTTGTAGGCTCATCAAGCAACAACACATCAGGTTTTTTAAGAAGCAATGAAGCAAGCCCAACACGACGCTGTTCCCCACCACTCAATAAAGTCACATCAGTATGCTCAAACTCTTTAAGTGCAAACTCTTGCAAAACCCTTTCCACTTTGTTGTCAATATCCCAAGCGTTATGAAGATCAAGAAAGCTTGTAAGCTCTGCATGTTTTTGTAAAAGCTCTTTATTTTCAAAATCTGT
>JAGYNS010000229.1 GCA_018399655.1 Campylobacterales bacterium | reverse complement strand
ACAAAGATATCCCCTTTTTTATAAGTGCATACCCCTTTTGGGGTGCCACTCATGATGATATCTCCATCTTCAATTTTCATAAAAGAGTTTATCTCTTGTATCATCTCATTAGGTTTATATATCATCAGATCATAAGTAGCAAACTGTACCAGTGTATCGTTTATAAATAGCTCCATTTTGAGTGTTTGGATATCTCCATCCAGTGGAACAAACTCTCCAAATACAGCACTTCCATCAAAAGCTTTTGCTCTCTCCCATGGTAACCCTTTTTGTTTCATCTTGTTTTGGATATTTGCGTGAGTGAGATCAAGTCCAAAGCCTATGGCATCTATTTGTTTGTTTTTCATCAAAAAACAGATCTCCCCTTCAAATCTTGTATCTTCACTAAAATAGTGAAGAGTGTCACTTATAGCACTATTTGGTTTATTGAAAACCACCATACTCTCTGGGGTTTCATTGTTAAGCTCTTTGATATGCTCTACGAAGTTTCTCCCTATACAGATAACTTTTGATGGGGTTATATTTTGATCTTTATATTGTATTGTTTGCATTGTTTTCCTTTCACTTTAAAAAATATCTTTTTTTATCCTAACAACAATTTAATCGACATAGAAAAACTTATGATCACTATCAAAGGTCGAATAAGCTTTTGCCCTTTGAGCATCACTAGTTTTGCTCCTAAAAGTGCTCCTAGTATCTGCCCTATCCCCATAATGAGTCCTATTAAAAAATAGATCTCCCCAAATACTAAAAAAAATAAAAATGAAGCCAAATTGGTCGTAAGGTTTAAAACTTTTGTTTGGGCGGTTGCCGTTGCTATATTCAATCCTAAAAAAAAGATCAAAGCCATAGTGAAAAATGATCCAGTCCCTGGACCAAAAAATCCATCATAAAATCCTATGACAAAAACAAAACTAAAAGCAAAAAGTGCTGTTGAGATAAGTTTGTGCTTCTCTACAGCACCTGCATTTTTTGCCAATAAAAAATA
Organism: Campylobacterales bacterium; assembly: GCA_018399655.1. Classification (GTDB taxonomy): domain Bacteria; phylum Campylobacterota; class Campylobacteria; order Campylobacterales; family Arcobacteraceae; genus JAIOSF01. Next base: position 1,401 of record JAGYNS010000229.1, on the reverse strand, counting down.
GATACCAATAGCTATTAAAAGTATGGGGATGATTTTTTCTAAAATAGAAGCATCTATTTGAATCAGGGTAAATCCACCTGCAACTGAACCTATAAAAGCCATAGCTATCATAAGCTTCATCTGGGATATATCCACTAAACCTTTTTTTATAAAATAGTATGAAGCGGTAAATGTACCAAATACTGATTGCATCTTATTTGTAGCAAGTGCAGCAGCGGGTGGAAGTCCTGCGTACATAAGTGCTGGAATAGTTAAAAGCCCACCACCTCCTGCAATAGTATCAATAGTCCCTGCAACTACTCCAACTAGAAAAAGTATCGTTAAAAGTTCACTTGAAAATTCCATATCTCTCTTTTTGTTCTTGTAAATATTTAAAATTATACTAAAAAGATGTCACAAACGCGTCACAGTTTTAAAAAGTATCAATATCTTTTAAAGATAGTAGCTTATATTCTACTTCATATTCTTTATATTTTTCAATGAGTTTTTGTGACTTTAATACTAGTTCATTATAGTTGAGTCGTTTGGCACTTAGTTTCACTTCTGCTACGAGTAGCTTTTTATTTATCACATCTACAGCTACTATATCTATCTCATTTTTATTGCCTCTTTCCCAGTAGCTACCTATTTGGGTATAAAGCTCTTTTTCTTTTAGAACTTCTACAAAAAGCTTTTCTAAAAACTTCCCTTTAAACGAGGAGAGATCTCTATATATTATACTTTTAAGTTTTGTGAAGTTTCCAGCTTCTATGATCGATTGGTATTTGTAGATAAATCGAAACCAAAAGCTCAAAAAGTTATCTATAATCTCATATTTTTGTACCTTTGAGTTTGGCTTTGCCCCTACTGGCTTGTGTGATTTTATGATGTTGTAGTCATTTTCAAGTCTTGCTAGATGTCCTGAGATATTTTTTTCTAGTATAGATTCTATCTCACTTTTTGAGGTTTTTGAACTAGCTATCAGTGAGAGGATAGAAAAATATGTCCCATACTCTTTCCCAAACTCCTCAATGAGTCTATTTTTCCCCTCATCCAAAAAGATTGAGTTAGGGTTCACAATAGACTCTATCATATCTTTTAGCTCAAAATTTTCATACAAAACAAATAGCTCTATATATTTTGCAATCCCACCTGTAAGAAGATAAAAGTCAAGTAGGTTTTCAGTCTTGTATTTACCATGATCTTGTAAAATCTCTTTGAGTACAGATACCTTGAGTGGTGAAAGGTTTATCTTAAAATCTGCTCTGCCAAAAAGTGGTTCACTTTTATCTTCATAGATTTTTTTCATCAAAGAGTATATTGACCCACACCCTATAAAGTGTATTTTAGATTCTTTTTTATAGAGATCCCAAAGCTTTTGGATAGAGGAGTATATGGAGCTATTTATTCTATAAAACTCTT
>JAGYNS010000228.1 GCA_018399655.1 Campylobacterales bacterium | reverse complement strand
TTTTTCAGCTACTGCTTTTTTTAAGCCCCTAGCGTTTACAATCGTGAGTTTTGAGTGTTCTATATCATCCAACGCTTGGGTATTTAAAACCCCTTGATGAAAGTAGATGTCTGGATAGACTTTATCTTTGAGAAGAAGTTTTTCAAAAAAGGTTTGCTTTTTATAAAACTCCACCTCATATTTTTCCTCTAACCGTTTGATAATATTTGTTTTGGTTTTTATTTTTATATTTAACTTTTTCATAGGGGCTATTATACCAAAATCAAACTACAAAGCCCCTCTAAAACTTATTGAAATGTGGTAAATGATTCAAAAGCACACTGTAAAGTTTGAGGGAGATCTTTCCCCTTTTCATCCATAAAATCTATTTGGTTTTGATAGAGAAGTTTATTGTTTGGGCTTAGCACTTTAAATACGACATATCCTCTAAAAAACTTACAGCTGTCTGACTTTTTTTTAGGATCTTCGATATCATTTTCAAAAATGGTATATTTTATAATAACCCCATTGTTATACTGCAGTGGTTTAGTGGTTTGTTGTTGGATATAGTTATAAAAAAATCTATCCATATCTTCAATACTTACGAAACTAAAAAGGGTCGACTCCATATATTGGGCTTTATCTATAGAAGAAAGAATTCGATAGTTTCCATCAAGAATGAGCTGTTTTGCTTTTTCTATCCCATCTTCATCATACCCTTTTTCAAAGCATATAATATCTTTATGGCATGGAAGTCTATCCATAGCCCCTTGTGTTTTAGGATTTGATGTTTGAGTATAAATATAGATTGCAATTATACTTGAAAATAGGACAACTAAAAAAAAACTAAAAAATTTCCGCATCAATTAATATTTTTTTGTGGCGTCAATTCCTGGCTTTTCTGGTGTTCCCACATATTCGCCCTCATTGCTGTATACCACTTTGAGTGTTGCTAATATTGCACCTACTACAAGGCATAAAATAATAACTCGTATAACAGTTTTTCTTTTTTGTGGTGATTCATTATTGTTATAATCTTCGATTTGATCTAAAGTTGGTTCATTTTCATTTTTCATAAGGTTTCCTTATTTTAAGATTTGAAAAAAAAAGAGCTAGAAGTAGCTAGCTTCTAACTCTTTTCAAAACTTCACTGTTATGCTAGTGAAGTTTTTACGAAAGGAGAGTGTATGAACACAATGAAAGTATAGTATTTTATATTGAATCTTATCTTAAGTTATATTTTTAAGTTATCTTTATTATAATATAATATTAAGAATTAGCTTAAATAATTTTTGTAATACCATTTACAAAACAACCATAAAGCATAAAAGTGTTGTTTAAAACGATTGGATTTTGCTTCACTATAGATATACTCTACATAGCTTTCATTAAATAGTGCTGTTTCTTTGTTGACTGCTTTTATATCCTCTAAAAGTTTTGCATCGTACTCTTGAAATAGCCACTCATTAAAAGGGGAGTTAAACCCTTTTTTAGGACGATCTATAATCTTTTTTGGGATATATTTTGCAGCTATTTTTTTAAGCAAATATTTATTGGATGCAATCCCGCAGGAACGAGGAAAATCACCTATTTTGAGCTTTGAATCGATAGAAAATACCGTATCCACAAGGCGATAATCTAAAAAAGGGTTTCTATTTTCTACACTATTTGCCATACAGATCTTATCCACTTTTGATAGAAGTGCTTCCCCTAGCCATATTTTCATATCTATATAACTCATCCAATCTACTGGATCACTTTTGGGTGTCTCACTTTTAAAAGAAGCTACTTTTTGTAAAAGCCTTTTTCTTTGAGTATCGGTATAGATTTCACCAAAACTATTGTAGATATTTTGTTTTTTTACCACCCTTTTTAGATACTCTGATTCTTTTGTATTGGTTTGTAAGGCTCCTATTATACCATCTAAGAAATCATTTTGCTTTGTATCTAAAGAGTTTGCAAAATCATAATAGCCTAAAAATTTTGCATAGTTATCATACCCTAAAAAAAGCTCATCACTCCCCTCTCCACTTAGAACAGTTTTTATCCCTTGCCGTTTGATTTCACGGGTCAGATGAAAAAGAGGAATGGCTGCAGGATCTGCATGAGGTTCTTCTAAGTGCTCCAATACTTCATCCAAAGACTCTATATACTCTTCTTGTCCGAGCTGCAGTGCTGTATGCTCACTGTTTATATCTTTTGCTACTAAGTTTGCAAAGGGAAGTTCACTATATTTGGTATTTGTTTTATACCCTATACTAAAGGTGTGGATTGGCTTGTGATGATTTTTCGCATACAGTGTAGAGATCAAAGAGCTATCGATCCCACCACTTAAAAGTGTCCCTACCTCCACATCACTGACGAGCCTTTTTTCTATAGAATCAAAAAGCAACTCCTCTATGGTATGAAGTGCCGT
>JAGYNS010000227.1 GCA_018399655.1 Campylobacterales bacterium | reverse complement strand
ATAAATATTACCTCTTTTTGAAGCACAGCCCATAAATACCATTGCCAACAAAGCAAATATAAAATAATTTCTTAACACTTTTTACCCCTATTTACAAAAAAGGTATTCCAAACCAAGAAAGCACCCTTTGAAAACGATACGGTGCAAAGATAAAATACAGCACCACCAAAAACACCACACTACTCATGTAAAAATAAAGAGGCTTGCGTTTGAGTCTATAAAAAAATCCCCACAAAGCAACTACCCCTAAAAGTGCTATAAATATTTTGAAAAACATACTTTTCCTTTAAAATCAAAAGTCAAATTACTGTCCTGCTCTGACACAACGAACATAAAGGTTATCGCTCTTATTAGCGTATTGTACACGTCCATTACCAAAATAGACACTCCATTGATAGTTTCCATAATTAGAAGAACTCCAATAATAATCAAAACTGACATATTTTAAATCCTCTTTACTGAGATAGAGAGCTTCCAGCTCTGTTTTTGTAGGAAGTCTCCAATCACTATATCCTTCCAATGTGAGTTTTCTGCAATAACTAGTAGCAGTATCTCCCCATGTATCAGTATAGTTTTTTGCTTTATAGTTGGCTTGTGTTACTATAGGCTTTTTAGATGTTACTACTGCTTGATTATCTTGCCAAATTAAACCGGAATCAAAGTCTATGAATACATCTTCTGGATAGACTATAAAACCTAATTTTTTGGATGTTTTTATAAGTTTTAGCTCTCTCTCTTGCTGTTTTTGTACAAGTCTCTCTTCTCTTTCCTTCTTCTCTCTTGCCAATCTCTCTTCTTCAGCCTTTTTCTCTTTTGCAAGTCTCTCTTCTTCAGCCTTTTTCTCTCTTGCCAATCTCTCTTCTTCAGCCTTTTTCTCTTTTGCAAGTCTCTCTTCTTCAGCCTTTTTCTCTTTTGCCAATCTCTCTTCTTCAGCCTTTTTCTCTCTTGTCTTCTCTTTTGCTATAAGTTGCATCTTGTATTCTGTCGGTTTTTTATCCGTATCTATCTTTACTTTTACAGAGGAGTTAGCTCCGACAAATATTTTTTGAGTCCCCTCATAGTACCACTCTTTGTCTATCTCTTTGTAGATGCGTACTTCGTGGTCGCCCTCATCTAAGATGATGGTGGTGTATCCATCTCCTGTCATCCCTTTTTTGTCTCCATCTATGTAGATGATAGCGTTTTGTACATTACTGTCTATACGAACCTGCCCCTCACCCTTAAAACACCCTGTCAAAACTATTGATAGCACAAATGCTACAAATAAACTACTTACTTTCATCTCTTTTCCTTTTTTTTAGTTTGCACATCTTGATACTATAGCTTCTACTACAGTGCTTTGGTTGCCGTGTACCAAAAACTGACCACTACTACTTGCACACGAAGTGGACCAACTACCGTTTATAGAATTGCTACAGTTACTAGCATGACCACTCACTCCACCTTGAACAGATAGGTTATAGCACCTACTCCCATAGCTCTGTCTCTCAAGCCAAGTGTAAAATGTTGAGCCATTACTCAACTTAACGCCATTTCTTCCCCAGATTCTGTTATCTCCAGAAAAATCATATCCCCAGTTTGTAATATAAACGCCACCCGAGTTATAGTTTTGAGACTCTCTTGCCATTCTCTCTTGTCTTTCTCGCTCTATTCTTTCTTCATACGCTTTTTCTTTAGATGCCACATAGCTTTTAGCACTCTTATATTCGCTAGTACTCACCCCAAGCTTTCGGGCTTTTTCTAAGTGACTATAGGCTGTAGAAAAGTTTTCACTTGACGCACTGCGTTTCGCATCTGCGATATACTCTTCAAAATCCTCTGCATCTAATGCATCATTATCTATTTCGCTCATATCGTAACTGCTACTCTCACAGCCACTAAATACCACGAAACCAAAGCTTAAGGCAATACTTAACGCTAGACTTGAAATTATTTTCATCGCTTCACCTTTTTATTTTAAAATAGTCCCTTTGAACTTCTACAAAAAAAGATATTTTTTGTTCCATTTTACCCAAGCCTCATATCCTACACATTACAAAACATATTGTATCTTGTGACTAATTGCTTGTGTGAGTAAAAAGGTTACAAGTATCACTTCACCGCCTCAATCTTCTGGCAAATCTCCGTCATCACATACTCTAGCTTTTGAGCTTTTTCATAGTAGTTTAAAAATGGTTCTACCCAGTGGGGGATCACAAGAGGTTTGCCTTGACGCATCACACCCCAGTTGTTAATTGTTGGATAAGGAACACGACTAATCTCTGAAAAGTCTTGTTTGCTCAGACCCAACTCTTTTAATCTTTCTATAAATGCTTCTTTTGTCATAAAACACCCTTTTTAAGTATATTACTATAATTTTACCATATCAAATTGTATATTACAACTTATACTCTTG
>JAGYNS010000226.1 GCA_018399655.1 Campylobacterales bacterium | reverse complement strand
ATCTTACCCAGAAAACACTGTATTGTTTTATGAGCCTATTATGCAGTGGCTTGAAGAGTTTATAACATCAGCTACTCAAGATATAGTTTTCAATGTGGAGCTTACTTATTTTAATAGTAGTAGCTCAAAGGTATTAATGGATATTTTTGAACTTCTTGATGAAAATGTAAATGCAAATAGAAAAATCACTGTGAATTGGCTTTATGATGAAGAAGATGAATCAATGGAAGAGTATGGTGAAGAGTTTGCAGAGGATGTTGAAAATATTACATTCAATATTAAAACAAAATAAGGTAACCCTATGAACTTAAAAGCTTTTTTAATTTTATGGGTAAGTTTAGCCACTTTGTTATTTGCCCAAAAAAGTGGGAAAGAGCTAGCAAGCGAACTTGAGATAAGTGCTTCATCACGGGTAAGTTCTCAATGGGAAAATATTTTTTCTTTTGAGAGAAAGATGAAAAGATACGGTATAGATAAGCTCAGTAAAGAAGAGCAACAGAAACTTAAAGAGTATTTGATACGACATGCGGCAGATTCAGATCATCCTGAAGCTGCTGGAATTTAGGAGGAACTATGACAAAAAAATTATTACTAGGATGTTTATGTACAGGTGCTTTAGCTTCACAAGTTAATGCATTAACAATGCAAGAGCGAATATTGAAACTTGAAAAAACAATAGAACTTCAGCAAAAAGAGCTTGAAGAGCTTAAGGATAATTATTACGAAGAAGATATTCAAGATTTAGATAAAAGAGTGACCGATGTGGAGTTAAGGAGCTACACAGACAAGATTCAATTAGGCTTAGGCTTTAAAACTGAACTTCACCATTATGACAATACATACGCAGACGGTACTGGCTACTCTACAGATGATATTTGGCGTACGAAGCTTCAAGTTAATATGAATTCAGAAATTAGTGATACGCTTCAATTTAGTGGAAGATTATCTATGTATAAAAACTGGGGAGACTCCACGAGCAGAAATGTCTTTAATGATTCTATGCAAGGAAGAAAACCTGATGATTCAAAAGTATACGCTGAAAGAGCTTATATTGACTGGACTTTGAATCCAAAAAGTGAAGTTCCTATTACTATGACTTTAGGGAGACAACCTAGTACTGATGGACCAAGTCATCAAATAAAAGAGGATACTGCAAGGAAAGGAACTTACAGTGCCTTAGCTTTTGATGGGGCTGCTGATGGGATAGTTTTTACAGCAGATTTAGATAAATATATCTCCTCTTCCTATTTAAGAGTTGCCTATGGAACACCCAATGTCCAAGATAATGTAGCGGGATTTACTTATAGTGGTGCAGATAATAAAGGATTTAAAAATACGAGAGTTGCAGGTATTTTTTACGATACTAGCTTTGAATCACTAAATTTTAAAAACCTTATACAAACCTATTTTGTAAAAGGTCAAGATCTCAATGCTAATCCAGCTTTAGGGGGAAATGACACTAATGTAGGAGACCTATCCCTTGCTGGAATTTCTATTGGAGGGATGAATATTGCCAATAAGTGGGATCTATTTTTGCAATATGCCCATGTTTGGTTAGAACCAAATGGAAATACCTTTGATATGAGTAGTATGGGAGGATCGCCTACGACAGGATTATTAAGTGATAGCGCAAGCACTCAAGATAAAACAGGAAATGCTCTTTGGCTAGGAACTAGATACACCATAAATGACAAATGGAAAGTTGGAGCAGAGTATAACAAGGGGAGTAAAAATTGGTTTTCATTTACCACAGGTACAAACGATCCTTTAAATAAACTAGCTACTAGAGGAGAGGCGTATGAGCTTTATACTATTTACAAAATCAATAAATTTGCAAACCTTCGGTTAGGATATACACAAATTGATTATGAGTACACTGGAAGTCAAAGTCACTTAGGAGCTCCTCAAAAGATCACCTCAGCTTTAGGACAAAATGCTATTAAATCAGTTCAAAACAGTTATTTAGTATTTAATTTACTCTTTTAAAGGATAGAAAAATGTTAGAAAGTTTATATAGTTATAAAAAAGAATTAGAAAATAATGGGATCATTTTCTCTTTTGCAGGTCCAATGTCACACCAAGTAGTTGAAGGGATAGGAAATGCTTTAAAAGTAAAAATGGAAGAGGACAGTGTCACTAAAACAGTTACAATGAAAGTATTTTCTATCTTTGTAGAGCAGGTCCAAAATGTTATTAACTACTCAGATGAGAGAGAACCTGAGGTAAGTGATATGGCATTTGGAATAATCGTAATTGGGAAAGAAGATGAGAATTTTTTTATATACTGTGGAAATAAAATCAAGAATGAAAATGGAGAAAAACTCAAAAAAAATCTCGAAGAGTTGTCAAAAATGGATAAAGCTGAACTCAAAGAGTTTTACAAAAAAAAGCGAAAAGCCCACTATTTTAGTGGT
>JAGYNS010000225.1 GCA_018399655.1 Campylobacterales bacterium | reverse complement strand
ATTCTAACTTTATCTATCTTGCTCAAATTCAAACTGATTTTATAAAAATAGATGGATCACTCATAAAAAATATCGATACTGACCCAAAATCATTTGCGATAGTAAAATCCATTGTAAACTTTGCACAAGAGCTTGATATTAAAGTGATTGCAGAGTTTGTTCATAATGAAAATGTATACCAAAAAGCCATAGAACTTGATATATATGGATTTCAAGGGTATCACTTAGGGGAACCAAAAAACACCATTCTTGAGAATGTAATCGTATCGTAACTTCACAGGTATACAATACAGTTTAGATTCATACCACTTATTCAATTTGAAGGATACTTATGGGGAAAATTTTAATCATTGATGATTCAGTAACAGTAAGGCTTTATCACAAACAAATACTTCAAAGTGCTGGGTTTGAAGTGGATGAAGCTGAAAATGGAATGGAAGCTTTAGAAAAAGTAAGTGAAATAGAATATGATCTTTTTCTAGTAGATATCAATATGCCTATTTTAGATGGATACACCTTTGTTCAAAGGTTACGAGAAGATATAGGCTTTAGTAAAATAGTGATCATGATATCCACAGAAGCAGAGATTCAAGATAAAACACAAGCATATAGCTCTGGGGCTAACTACTACAAAGTAAAGCCTGTCAATACCAACGATCTTTTGAACAGTGTCAATCTCTTGATACAAGAGCAATAGTCTAAAAGGAGATGTAAAATATAATGAATCCTATACTAGAACAATTTTTATCTGAAGCCAGAGAAAACTTACTCTATTTAGATAAGAATTTAGAAAATCTACCAGATGGTGATAAAGAGACGGTCAATGCCCTTTTTCGAGCTGCCCACACACTCAAAGGAAGCTCAGGCTTAGCGGGTTTTGATGCCGTCAAAGAAACAACCCATATAGCAGAAGATCTTCTTGATGCGTATAGAAATGACAAAATAGCTTATAGCAGTGAGTTATTGGAAGCTTTATATGATATGTTTGATGAAGTGACAGAGCTTGTAGATGCAACAGAAGAGAGTGGTGAAGTATCTCAAGCAGACCCAGCAAAAATTGAAGAGTATAAAAAACTACGAGCTGAAATCTTAGAAGAAAAAGAGGAAGTAACACAAGGGTTAGATACAGAGCTTGTGGTAATTGATGATGAGATACCTTTTTTTGCACACTTTTTTCCAAACAATTTTACGATACAAAACTTCGACTCCCTTTCATTTGAGCCTATAAAACTTACCAATGAATCTTTTGAGCAGATGCAGTACTACTTTGTAGATATTGATCTAAGCAGTGATACTTTAGAACAGGGAAATGACCCTTTTTACTCTAGCTATTTACTAGAAAATGAGAATATCCTTTGTGTATATACCCAAGTCTCCTCTTCATGTGAGCAGATAAAACAAAACCCTCTACAGTGGGCGACAAGAATTGTGTTATTTGTCTACTCAAATAAAGAGCTTCTGGAAGATGCTTTTTACAACTTTTTAGATGAAGTGACTATCTATCCAGTATCGATAAAATCATTATTTAATGCTGATTTGCAACTTCAATCAAATGACTCACTCCATGACTTTATCAATGATCTTCAAAGCTTACAAGAGAAAAATGAGTTTCAAAAGCTCCCTTCAATGCTTGAAGCGGTCAAAGATATTCTCAACCCACACTCACTTCAAGGGTTTTTATTTGGAAGGTTGGAGTATCTATTACAAAGTGATACGATTCAGCCATCTTTGATCAGTAAAATTTTAGACTATATTTTTGAACTTCTTGAGATTCAAACGAAAAAGATATCCCCTTCCTCCTCAACACAAGAAGAAACTCCTACTAAACAATATAGCTTAGAAGTTGAAGATGAAAAGATTGAAACTTTAAAAGATATCCTTTTACAACAAAAACAGATTCTTCAAACCATAGACAATACAAATGTAGTAACACAAGTAAAAGAGGTTCTTGTAAAAATAGAGTATCATCTCAAACAAGATTTTAATCTTGATGAGTGTCACGATAAAGCCTCTTTATTAGAGGTGGTACAAAATATTCTCCACTCACTTTGTAAACAATATAAAAACTGTGAAGAGAGTGAAGAGCAAATTGAGACCAAACAAGCTACAAAGGAACAAACTTCTAATAATACCCCTATCATAAAAGAAAATAAACCATCTAAAGTGATCTCAAAAACAGTCAAAATTGATCTTCAAGAGATTGATAATATGATGGATGTAGTTGGCGAAATGCTTGTTATTAAAAACTCTTTACCTTACATAGCACAAGCTTTAAATAACGATAATGTGGAGCAAAGCAAAAGGGACCTACTTACACGCTATGATGAGATCAATAGAGTCACCACCCTTTTACAAGAGCAAGTGATGCAGATGCGACTTTTATCACTATCGTTTATCTTCGATAGGTACCCAAAACTTGTAAGAGATA
>JAGYNS010000224.1 GCA_018399655.1 Campylobacterales bacterium | reverse complement strand
TACTAGGTTGGTAACTGTCTAGTTTATACGGGACACTCCATTAATCTCTTTTTATTTCATCCCAATAGTCAATACCCTTGAAATTCTTATCATAAAAAGCCATCGCATTTTGAACAATTGGAATTATTCCAATATTGCTTAAGAGTTCTATATCTTTCAGGTCTCCCAAAACTATATTTCTTATAAGTTTAGATTTATTCATCTTTAATCTTTGAGCTAGCTTCTCTATACGTGCATTCTCTTCTTCTGAAACTCTAAAACGTATCTCAATATCTCTCTTATCTTCTTTTTTTGGTCTTCCAACTTTTGCCATTTAGTCACTCCTATTACGTAGAATTATACATAATAAATTAATTTATGTCTTGACAAATATTAATTCTATACGCTAATATTAGTTTTTGTCGCTACAAATATTAATTATTTAGGAGTATAAATGTTGAAGCAAATGAAAAAAGTAGAGTCTTGGTATTCAGCTAAACAACTTGATTATGTGCAAAAGTCTCCGTATTTATTGATGAAAGAGATTCAATTTTATAAAATCCGCAATGATCTTTCATTCTGCCGTTCTATAAAAGCCAATACTACATATTTAAACAACACATTGAGCAATTATGCGCTTGACAGAACTGATGAACAAAGCTCACTAGATTTTTTGAGCAAAATTAGAAGTTCACTTCAATCTATCATCCAATATGATGTAGTTTTTCGTATGAATAGAGAAAACTATCTATTCCACACCTACAAAATATTAGGTTTTATTCAAAGTCACATAGAAGCTTTTGAATTATCTAAAAATCAACAGTTTTTAAAAGGTACTATTGGAGACTATGGCGATAGAGAAAGACAATACTTTTTAAAGGAATACCTTGACAATCGTGAACAGTTTTGTAAACCCAATAATCTGCACAAAGGGATAAACCTATTAAATGCATTTTTGTATAGAAGTCTTTATTTTCACAAAGACTATACTAAACATTATTTGAGCTATATAGCATTAATTGGAACTGAGAATATCAAGTTGCTTCAAGGCGATAGCATGGAGAATAAAATCATAAAAAAAGCTATTCAAGTATTTCAATCAGGACAAGTAAAAATAGAAGATTGCGCCAAAAGTTTATTATCTGTACTGTACTACTATTTTTTATTTAAAATGAAAATGCCAAAAAGTGATGCACTCCAAAATGCACAGTACCTTGTTGATGATATTTTTCACTATGCTCAAAAATATAAGGGAAGTGAACTCATTAAGAACGTATACGTTAAAGATGTAATAGGTTCTAATATCATCTATTCTTTTGATACAAAAAAAGAACATATCACGAGTGAACAAAAAAACTATTTAACGAGCACTCTTCTTAATGATGCGACTATCGATGCAACAAAATTCCCAAAACGAATACTACAAGCATCTCTTAAAAATCCACTTACTATATACTCCACTTTAACTCCATCGGAACTTTTGCAAAAAATCTAGCAAATCTTCCGATTTTTTGACCTCTCAATTATCTTACAATTTCCCCATCGTTAACGAAATAAACAAGACTAGCTAGTCTCCAAATAAAAATAGTCTAAAGGAGACACAATGTTAAAACTCAGTGCAACACTACTCAATGTATACCAAACAAATGAGTACACAAACGCAAATACAGGTGAGGTTACACCCTCTAAAAACAAGTTTCAATTACTTGTAAAAAAGCCAATGAAAAATGGCTCAATGAAACAAGAGCTTCACGACATCACCGTCAAAGAAGATGTATATCTAAAGCACAAAGATTCTATCGGTAAAACTGTAGAGATAGAAGTCGGCTACTTTGGACAATGTACATTCTTTGGTATCTAATCTCACATTCTTAGATGTGGGCGAATTGGTAGCTTCTCTTCTCTTTTGCGAGCCTCGTCGCAAAAAGAAGAAAGCTGACAATCGTCCATTCTCACATAATCAAAGTATTCAATAGTTAGAGAAAAAAGTTTCAGGGGGTTTTAGTAACACCCCCTGACATAAGTCAAGAAGAAATAAACCTCTTCTTTAAAAATAAGTGCTTTTGGCACAGAAAGGATAAAAAAATGAATGAAATAAATAAATTAAACACTCCCTTTGTAAGTGGTATAGATGCTCTTTACTACTTTGCTCAAAGTGGTGGTGGATATGATGCCTTTTATGAAGATATCATAGAACAAATAGAGATGAAAAAACAAGAGTTTAGCTCTCTTGGCTATGCATATCATGATAACGATATTATAGTCACTCTCAATGAGGTAGATATCAAACTCAGTGGAGTTGGAAGAGATGGCTTTATATGGTTTAATCATGAGTTCTTTCGTATAGGTTTCAAAGACTCAGAGAAAGCTCAAAACATCCACAATATCAGAGTACAGCTTAACTCCATAGGTATCTATACTCTAGGGATACAATCACTTTTAGAGTATGTCAATGAAAAGGTG
>JAGYNS010000223.1 GCA_018399655.1 Campylobacterales bacterium | reverse complement strand
CTATTTTATACAAGGTGATTATAAAAATATTGATCCAAACTATCACAATATAAATACTATTCAAAATATTTTAGAGAAAAAGTATACATTTAAAGATGGTATCTGCTTTTCAACTGCTTGCACTTCAAGTGCCAATGCACTTGGGTATGCATATGAGGTGATAAAAAAAGGGATTTATGAAAATGTTTTGGTAATAGGTGTTGATGCACTATCTCAAACTACCGTTGGTGGTTTTTTATCTTTAGGGGTACTTTCAAGTAAGCCTTGTAAACCATTTGATTCAAATAGGGATGGGATGAATGTATCTGAAGCTATTGCTTGTTTATTGGTTCAATCCGTTGCCACACCTGATAGTATAGAGATATGTGGTGTTGGATATAGTAGCGATGCGTATCATATGACCCATCCACATCCAGATGGATTAGGGGCAAAAAAGGCTATGCAAAATGCTTTGAGTTGTGCAAATATATCAAAAGAAGAGATTCAATATATCAATGCCCATGGAACAGGAACACCTGCAAATGATAGTGCAGAAGCAAAAGCTATACAAAGTTTATTTGGCAATATCCCTTATGTGAGTTCTACGAAGTCTATTACAGGACATACGCTAGGTGCTGCAGGGGCAGTAGAAGCTATTATTTGTAAATTGGTACTAGAAAATCAAATAATACCAACAAATAGTTTTTTAGATACAATAGAAAATCAAAATATAAATTTAACAATAAAAAAAATAAAACAAAATGTGAACTATGTGATGAGTAACTCTTTTGCATTTGGTGGCAATAACTGTAGCTTGATCTTTGGAAAAGTACAATGACGATAAATCTTGAAATACTAAGTAGTAGTTTTATCTATGATCAAAAGCAGATTATAGATTTAAAAACAAAAGAGTTGGTTCCTAAGATGGTTACACGAAGAAGATTGACTCGTTCTGCTAAGATTGCTGTGTATTTAGCTTCACAAGTTTCATTTACAAATGGACGAATTATTTATGGAAGTAGTTTTGGAGAGATACCTGCAACGGCACATATTTTAAAAAGTATCAAAGACAAAGAGGGGATTAGTCCAACCCACTTTCAAAATTCTGTGTATAATACAGCAGCTTCTTATTTGTCTATGTTGTACAATAATAAACAGGAGATAACCACTATTTCAAGTGGGGACCACACTGCTCAAAATATTTTAAAATCAGGAGCGATAAAAGCACTTGATGGAGATACACTTCTTTTAATTGGGACAGAAACTTTAGATATAGAAAATATTGAGCAGGTCAATAGCTGTATCGATTTTTTGGAATGTGGTGTGGCATTAAAAGTAAAAGTAACTCATCAAAAAGCAAATATCCAGTGTGATTTGAAACAAAATACACAAAATTTTCCAAACTCTTTAATTGATATGCTGAATATTGCAAAAAGTTGTAAGCAAGATAAGATAAATATTGTAGGGATACAAATATGAAGCTTCCCCATTTATCCCCTTTGGTCTTTGCAAAAAGAATTTTAAATAAAACAGATAATCATAGTGAAGTTTTATGTGAGTTTGACCAAAAACCAACCTTTGGGATGTTTGTAGAAGCTGCAGCCCAAGCTACCGCTTCATTTTTTCAAGAAGATAGATACAAATTAGGGTTTTTGGTCAATGCTACAAATATAGAATTACTTTCTAAAATTGTAGAGTATAAATATATTGTGAAATTGGATTTGCAGATTAAATTTGATAATTTAGTAAAATATAGTTTTGAGATTATGAGCTTTGAGACAAAAACAGCAACGCTAAAAGGGGAACTCACTATTGCATTTCAAGAGTAATGCCCAAGCTATTTACAAATCAATATAGATTGACAAATCCCAATATTATGTATCTCTTTTTCTATAGATAAACCAGCTTTTTGAATATACTCTTCTATATCTTCATAATTAAACATCTTACTATAGCCATTTGCCATCGCAGTAAAATAGGGTGAGGTGTTGATGATACAGTAAGCTGAGGTTTCATACAGTTGTTTGTCCCATAAAGGTTCCATGATATAAAGTCTACTATTTTGAGTCATAGATTTTTTTACTCGTGTGAGTAGCTCAATAATACTTTTCTCATCAAAACAATCCAAAAATTGACTCATCCAAATGATATCAAACCCTTTTGGTATAAAAAGTGTTGTATCTAATACATTTTGTTCTATAAAATCTATTCTATCTTTAAATGGAGTATTTTCAATATTTTGTTTTGCAAGTTTTATTTGTTGGGGTAGATCAATAATAGTAATAGTAGTATCTTGAGCGTTTTGTGCAATGGCTAAAGAAAATTTTCCTGTATTGCCTCCAATGTCGAGTATCGTTTTTGGTTGTGCTTTCAGGACAATTTTAAGAGCTATAGGAAAGGCATCATCGGAATAAAAATGATCAAATTCAAACCAACTTTGTTGTATTTTAGAAGGGAGTGTTGAAAGAGCTGGGTAGATTGTTTCA
>JAGYNS010000222.1 GCA_018399655.1 Campylobacterales bacterium | reverse complement strand
ATCGGAGATCATTTTTCCATCGTTTGCTTTAGTTGTTGCATTTTCTACAAGCTTTTTGATCTCATTGGCAGCTTCTGCACTTCTACTTGCAAGATTTCTTACCTCTTGAGCAACTACGGCAAACCCTTTACCAGCTTCCCCTGCAGTTGCGGCTTCAACCGCTGCATTGAGAGATAAGATATTGGTTTGGAACGATATTTGATCTATGACCGATATTGCATCACTTATTGCACTAACTTGTTCATTGATTTGATCCATTGAGAGGGTCGTTTCATTAGCAAGAGTTTCCCCATCATTAGCAGCACTTGAAAGCTCTTTTGCATAAGAAGACATCTGAAGTACATTGTGAGTATTGGTTTCGATGTTTCCTGTCATCTGTTCTATAGCAGCAGCAGTTTGTTCTAAGCTAGCCGCTGCTTCATTGGAAGCGGAACTTAAAATGTTGACATTTTGAAGGAGTGTTTCAGAAGAGGTATTGAGCATGATACCACTTCTTTTGTTTTCTATTAGCATGGAGGTTATAGAGTCTCTTAGGATATTGATATCTTTAATAAGTGTCTCAAATACTCCCCCTTTTTCAATATCATCTAAAATAAGTCGTTTTGTATAATCGTACTGTGCATACTCTTCAAGAATAACATTGATATTTACAAAATGGCTTTTGGTTGATTTAATCATATCATTTACATCATTTTTAAACTCTTCTAAGAGTGGATTGATCGTTGATTTTTCTATATGTTGTGAGTACCATCCATGCTGAACTCTATTGATAACTTTTTTGGCATCAGCTATAAGTGCATTGTCTTGATCGATCACTTTTTGAGTACGCTGAATATTGGCATTGATACTTTGAGCCATCAGTCCAAATTCATCATTTGAATTAAGCTCAATTATACTTGTAGTAGTGGTTTCCCTATTGAGAAATTGGAAAAAAGCTTCCAAAGATTCTTGGATAGTTTTTGTAGGAGTAAGTACATTTTTTTGGATAAAAGTATATATAAGCACCATCGTCACTATAAAAATTATAGTAAACAATCCAATAATAAATAATATACTGTTTTTAAAACTGTCTAGTTTGTGATCAAATACCTTTTTATCTACTCCTAAAAGATGAGTTCCTATTATTTTTCCTTTAGAGTCTTTTGCAGCTACTGCAGAGACAAAAAATTTATCTGAGAGCATATAATCTTTTTGTTTGATTTGTCCGAAGTCTACAGATTTGGCAAGTTGATTAAACTCATCTCCAAACCATTTTTTATGAGCGGTCACATATTGATTATTGATAATTACATCACTAGGTTTGAAATTTTTCCCTACGATATCTCTATCAAGTAAAAGTCCATAATATATCCCCTCTTTTTTGTATGATCGATGGATGGAACCCACTCCAAGATGGACACTTACCGCACCTACTATGGTATTATTTTCATCAAATACAGGAGCTACTGTTCGTATAAAATATCCACTTTTCCCAATAGCTTCAGCAGTGATAAGTTGGCGTGCTTCAAAGGCGTGAGCTACAATCCCTACACTAGTAAGATCATCCCCTTTTTTATCACTCCATGTTCGAAATACTGTTTTTATATCTGCACTGATAAGTTGAAAACCAACCCCTTTATAATCGGTGGTATCTTGAATAGATTTTTTAATAGCATCTATCTCTTTTCGAAGTGCAATAGGATCTTTTGCTTTAAAAGCATCGATGATCTTTTGATTTTGAGCAATCCCTACACCGATAAGTGCCGATCCATCAAGCTTTGCTTTTATCTCTTTGGAAATACCATCTTTAAATAGACTTTCATACTCTTGTGCTATTCTTTCAACAGCATCAGGCTCTATTTTAAAAAAATAAAGCCCCCCTATAAGTATCGTAAATATTACTAAAATACCTAGTAAAGTTTGAAGTACTTTATTTTTGATACTCCCTTTTTGAATAAATCCTTGCTCCATACACTTTTCCTTTTGTAGTAGTTTAGACATATTATAACAAAAAAGTGTCTTCGAAGTGTCTTTTTTTGAAAAGTAAAATTATTGAAAAGAGTTTATGTGTGAAAAATGGTAATATTTTAACTATTTTTCTTCAATAGGAACTTTTTTAATATATTCATAACACTCTTTTATATTGGTATTTGCACTTTTACTAATGCCCCTATATCACTATTTGATATAAATATTTTAAAATCATGCTTTTCTATAATCTGTTTAGCGACGATAAGTCCTATCCCCAGCCCTTTATGTTGTGTTGTTGTATTAAAAGGGGTGAAAATATTTTCAAGAATTTCTTCCTCAAACCCTCCTGCGTTGTCTTGAAAACAAACTTCTAAATATTTTTCTTTTTCCTCGATTGATATTTGAAGATGAGCTTCTTGTTTTTGGATTCCTTTTTTTGCAAACTGGTCGAGTGTATTTTCTATCAATATTAACCATAACTGTTCTAACCTATTAGAATCGGCAAAAACCTTAAAAATTTTTTTG
>JAGYNS010000221.1 GCA_018399655.1 Campylobacterales bacterium | reverse complement strand
TAAAACTCAATATTATCTCACTGAATAATACCTCAAGTAAGAAAACAACCATAGATCTTGAAGTGATCACGAACTCCCCTTTGAGTGAAACCCACTACACACTTTTAAAACAAAAAATAGAAGCGATCCTTCAAAAAGAGGTGACACTTCAAGTTGTTCCAAAGCTTGTTATTGATTAAGTATTTATTTTATGATTGTTTTTGTTGTAAAAAAGTGATCTCAAAACATGCTCCTGTATCTTCTATCGTTTGATAGTTTGATACAAAAAGGGTTCCACTAAAGTGTGTTTGGATAATTTGCATACTCATATAAAGTCCTAAGCCTGTCCCTTGAGATTTATGTTTTGTGGTAAAATAAGGATCAAACACTTTGTTTATAATATCTTTTGGTATCCCTTTTGCATTGTCTCGTATTTTAACAATAATTTTATTTTTATCTTGAACTAGTTTTATAAGTACTTTTTTGTTTTCAATATTATTTTGAAGTAAAGCATCTTTTGCATTTGAAAGGATATTGAGTACGATTTGTGAAAATAGATTCTCATTCCCAAAAGTAATAATGTTTTCTTGAAGGTTAAGATCAAGTTTTATAAAGTGATTATCATACGAAGCACGAACTATCTCAGCAGTATTTTCAATAGACTTCTTAACATCAAACAAAGTTTTTTGAGAGTTGTCAAATTGAAAAAAGTTTCTAAAATTATCAATAGTTTTTGATAAAAAATCGGCATTTTTAAGTATGAGATTATTAGTATTGTCAATATCTTTATCCTCTAAAAAACCATACTCTTTTTTCATTTGCAGACCACTTGAAGCGGTGGTGATAACACTAAGCGGTTGCCTCCATTGGTGTGCAATATTTCCTATCATCTCCCCTAAAGCAGCCAATCTTGTTTGTTGTTGTAGCATCACATCTTTTGCTTTGAGTTGGGTGATTGTCTTAGAAAGTTCTTCAGTTCTTTTTGCCACTTCAATCTCTAATTTTTCTTTTTGAGAATTTACAAGATCTAATTTTAATTGCTCTTCACTTTTGATATATTCAATCAACTCATTAAATCTGTCTTGAAGTAATGAAAGCTCATTTTTTTCTTCAAATTGTACATTAAGCTTATTTTTTATTTGCTCTTTCTCTTTTATCTTTGATACTTGAGAGAGTAGCTCACTTAGTGGAGTTTTTAGATAGTTTTTAAATACAATAAAAAATAAAACTACCAAAGCGATACTTTTTATCATGGCATTTAAAATTAATAAGAAAAAATCTACTTGAGACATCTGCAAAATAAGCTCACTACTTGAATAAAGGGTCACTTTTGCCAAAAGGATATCTTCTTTGTTGTAACTATAGATCAAATCAAAAGAGTGGACAAATTCACTTTTTTCATTTTTTTCAAATGCCAATTGTTGCTCACTATACAAAACTTTATTCTCTTTACTTCTAATCTCAACAGCATATATTTCGGTCATATTTAAAATACTTTTCCCAACTGATACTATTTGCTCCTCATCTAGATGCCAAATAGCCGATTTGAGTGAGGGTTCAAAAATATTTCCAATATTTTGTAATTCTGATTGAATATTTTTTTTACTATTATTGTATGTGATAAAGATGTGTACCGAGGTTATTAAAATAGTTATAAGGATATAAATAACGAGTACAGATCGTAGAAGTTGCCAAGAAAGAGATCTGTTTTTCATCTATTTTTGAATCTTAAAATAGTTTTTACTATATTTTTGAATAATAGCATCATATTTTCCATTTTTAATAATATGTTTTAAACCCTCGTTAAAGTCATCTCTTATAGTTTGACTTTTAAAGGCAACTTGATATTTTGTAGGGTTGAAAAAACATTGTTCCACTACTTTTTGAGTATTTGTTATTTTCCCTTCACTTTTGAGCATCGCACTATAATATTGAAAGATATTTTTATCAAGAACTACAGCTTGTGTGCGATTTTTGTAAAACATATGCACCTGCTTTTTTTGATCTGCAAGTTCAGTATATTTTTCTTTAGCCATTTGAGTAATTTTTTCAAATTCAACCCCTAAGTATAAGTAAGCATTTTGAAATCCAATAGTATGGTATTTTTTTATATCTTCAAGAGTTTCTAAATGGATATTAGAATCTTCAAGGGTAAAGACACAATTTTGATACTCAATAAAAAAATCAGAGTAGTACCCTTTTACATCCGTTGTTTCTTGCAAAAGGGTATTCGCATCCACAAGATTGCTTTTAAACATCTCTACCCCTCTTGCAATATTGACATATACTGGCTCAATAGTGTGGCTTTTGTACTCTAAAGATTCTTTAACAATGTCAAAATTTATCCCCCCTCCTGTATCAAACACATATGGGGGAGTAGTTCTTGAAAAAACCACCTTGAGCTCTTTTGCTTCTAGAAACGAGACAGTTATTAAAAAAATAATTAATAAAAAATTACTCACAAAGTTCCTTAATGATTTTGGCTTAAATAAAGGTTAATATT
>JAGYNS010000220.1 GCA_018399655.1 Campylobacterales bacterium | reverse complement strand
TATTATATCTAAGTTATAATCAAAAAAAAGATAACAATTCACAATTGTTCCACGATTTGTAAATAAAATTCTCATAAGTAAATACAGAAAGGATATACAATGCTATTAGGAAGAATTGCACTACTAGGTGTACTTATCTCAGGTATCTCTTTGGCAGAGATGGTAAAAGTAACAGAGGTAACAGAGATCACAAAACCTTATACCCAAAAAGTAAAAGTGGGTGAAAACTGTTTTGAAGATACCGTTGAAGTGGATGTACAGTGTGGCAATACAGATACAAACTCAATAGGGGTGGATACTCTAGTAGGAGCTGTGATAGGTGTAGCTATTGGAAACCAAATAGGTGGGGGCAATGGTAGAGATGTAGCAAGAGTAGTAGGTGGACTAGGTGGAGCGTATGCAGCCAATAATATCAATAGAAATAAAACCTGCAAATCATACGAAACTGTTACAAGATGTGTCCCACAATATGAGTATAAAACAGACTATAAAACAGTAGGGTACAACAACTGTGCAATGATCGATGGGGTAAAATACTGTAAGCAAACAAAAGAGCCTATTGAATATCTAAGAGTGAAAAAAACAATCACTGTTTACTAGTATCAAAAAGAGAAGGGGTTATTTTAAAAGGATAATCCCCTCAAGTTTATTGATTAAAGAGTTTTGTGGATCAAAATTTTTGATCGTTTTTCCCACCTCCAAAGTGGTAAAAGCAGCTTTCCCTATGATATATCTTCCTTCGTTTTTATTTTGATCAAGTGTTCCTATCCCCCATGCTTGATGAAAAATGATAGGTTCATTTTTATGTTCACCCACATAAAGCATCACATGACCTTTTTGATACAGCAGAGTTAAAAATGGTTTTCCCATTTCTACGATTTTCTTTTTTTTCTCCTTATTTGAGAGCTCTTTTAAAGAGATAAACTCACCTGATAAGGTTTGCCCATAAGAGTTTCTTTCAAGATATATCCCAAATACAGCAAAAATATCCCTTGTCATAGAGGAGCAGTCTCTAGTACCGTATAATCCACCCCAACCATAAGATTCCCCTACAATCTCTTTTAAAATATGGTTGAGATTTTTTTGATTAAGCTCTAAAGGTTTTTGATGGATATAAGGGTTTTGGGTATAGACAAGCTTCCCTTTTATCCCTTGTGATCTTTGAGCTACTAAAAATTTTGCTTGATGGATAGGGAATATTGTCCCTAGCTTAACATACTCAAGAAAATTTTCATGGGTATCATACACAGGAAAATTGTCTTTGGCTGCTACACCATAGTATCCATTTTCAAATAATTGCCGTTTTTTCACATCAAGTGTGGCGATATCACTTACTTTTACCCAGCCCATAGCAAAACTTGTCTCTACAAAAGCCCAAGCTTTATCAAGTGAAAGATGTGAGATCAAAAGTGGTGTATTGATATACACTGCTGTGTTTTGATTATAATCAAATGGGAAGCCTTCCCCCGCTTGTGTTGGGTCTAAAAATATAGGAAGCTCAGTTGGTAAAACTCTCATATTGGTATTTTTTATAGTGATTGCTTTTTTTAAAAAGGTATTGAAGCTTTCAAAATTGGCATTTTGTTTTACTTTGTCATACCATGATTTTTCAAGCTTTTTATAATTGTGCCCATAGGTTTCACGATTTGCATAGCCAAATCCCCATGAAGCTTCTTGTTTTGTAGTGTAGATTTTATTGTTGTGCCATGGTTTAAAGTATCGTTTGTTGAACTCTTTGTTGAGGCTATTTTGATTGTTGATTTGTAGATTTGGATATTTTTTTAAATACTCTGATGGCTTTTGAGATAGCGTGTATATATCTGCAATAGTTTCTACTTTTTGTTCCTGTTGTTTTGTTTGGTGAGGTTTTATCTGTATTGGTTGTGCTGTATCTATTTTGGATGTACATCCAGAAAAAAAAGATAAAATTAAAAGTGTATATATAGCAGTAGTTTTATTCATAATTATTAAATCCTTAAATTTTTTTGTATTTTAGCCAAAGAGTATTAATATTTGTATTTACAAAGCAACTTTGTAGTAGAATTTATCTATGAAAAAAATCAATGTCTCTTTATTCTTTTTATTATTAGCTATTGTTTTCTATTTTGTAGGGCACTACTACAAAGAGGGGAACAATATAAAAAAATCTATTTATGTACAATGTGCTACAAATCTTCAAACTATTTTTCAAAAAGAGGTGAGTAAAAAGCAAGGTAGAACAGCTGCTATGACCTACATTATCTCCCAAAATCCTACTATCATAGACTCCCTTATACAAAAAGACTCCTCTTTGATCGATCTTACCCAAACGATTAAGGGAATTGAACACTATGGGGAGTACAAAGATCTTTGGATACAGATCATTGATAAAGATGGATATAGCTTTTATCGAAGTTGGACCAATAAAGTAGGGGATAGTGTATCGAGTATTCGTGTTGATGTGGCGGCTATGATCAAAGATCCAAAACCTATGAACAATGTAA
>JAGYNS010000022.1 GCA_018399655.1 Campylobacterales bacterium | reverse complement strand
TATTTGATTTGTGTTGTAGGTGGCTTGGTCGAATATTGTGACATCCATAAAATGAAGCAATATTGATATCACTCATAGGATTGCTCACCTCTTTTGCAATATTTTCATATCCAAAATCATCTTGAAGTGCATATAAGAAATGTTTTACTTCACTTGTCCCTTTGTACTCTAATCCTACCTCTGCAAGCTTCTCATTTACTTGTGCTTTAAGTTTCTCATCATTGTCAAGTCGATCTTTTGTAAGCGCCGTATTGAGTTGACATGTGTTACAAATAGTAATCATAGTAAGTCCTAGCTTTTCTGCATAGGCTATGTTTCTTGCATTTAATACAAGTGAAAGCATATCGTCAAAATCTTGAAGATGACTTGCTCCACAACAACTCGCCTCATCAAGTAAAACAAGCTCAATCCCTAACTTTTTTGCAATGGCTTGAGTAGACATAAGAAGCTCTGGAGTTGATTCTCTAGCTGTACAACCTGTGTATAAAGCATATTTTAATTTTTCCATATTATTCACTCCTACTTCTTAAAATTTTGCTGTTGATGTGATATCAACAAGTTTTTTGATCTCATCAAGATTTTTTGATTTTGGCATATTCCAAGGCATCACTATTTTCCCTTTTCTAAACATAGCAATAGCTTCAGGGATATGTTTCATCACCCCTGGAACTCCTTCTGAATACTTCACAAGCTCACCCTCATCTAGCAATCCATGTTTTATAATAGACCACTTAAATCCTACTGCGTGTTTTGTTGCAACATTTTTAAGAGATTTTCCTCTTTCAAATGTTTGTAGATGTAGTTTTGTGATTTTTCCTATTGGATCAAGCTCTTTTGGACATGCTTCCGCACACTGATTACATTTTACACAGTCCCAAATACCGCTCCCTAGTTTTTGTAAAGTCTCTAATCTATCATCTGTTGCATTGTCTCTTATATCTGCATTAAATCGCCAAGCTTTTGTAAGAGCCATTGGTCCTAAATAATCTTCATTTACTTCAACGGCTGGACATGAATAGTAACAGTTTCCACAAGAGATACAATAATCAGCTTCATCTATAAGTTCAGCCTCCTCTTGTGATACAATATTTTCTTGTGTTGGAAACTCTTCAATCTCAGTTATTACATATGGCTGTACCTGATCATATTTGTCCCAAAAGCTTGATTTATCTACAAT
This sequence comes from Campylobacterales bacterium, assembly GCA_018399655.1. Lineage (GTDB taxonomy): Bacteria > Campylobacterota > Campylobacteria > Campylobacterales > Arcobacteraceae > JAIOSF01. The sequence continues at coordinate 16,566 of JAGYNS010000022.1, read as the reverse complement.
CATATCTTTGTAGGCTCTTTTGATATCTTGTGGTTCGATTACAAGTTCTTCCCCAAATTGTTCCACAAGTTCAAAAACATTGTCTTTACAAGCTAATGTTGGCTTTTGATTGATCTTTACTGCACATGAACCACAAATACCATGCCTACAACTTCTTCTATAAGAGAAGCTTCCATCATGTTCCCATTTTATTCTATTCATCACATCAAGTACAAGTTCATCTCTGTTTACTTCCATCACAATTGTGTCGTAATATGGAAGATAGTGGATATCTTTATTGAATCTAAATACTTTAAATGTTAATTTTTTTGTTTCAAAAACTTTATTTTCTTTAGTAATACTCATTGGTTTTCCTTTAGTATGTTCGTTCTTGTGGCTCAAAATTACCTAAAACAACATCCATATATTCTGTACGGATATCTCCATTTTCATCCATATAAGCCATGGTGTGTTTTAAAAAGTTTTCATCATCTCTTGTTTGATACTCTTCTCTAAAGTGAGCCCCACGGCTTTCTTTTCTATGAATAGCACCATCAACAATAAACGCACTATAATCAAGCATATGTCCAAACTCAATAGCCTCTTGTAGGTCTGTATTATATACAGTTGAGTGATCATCTATTCGTATGTTTTTCAGTCTTTGTCGAAGTTGTTTGATATTTTCTCTTTGTTGTAAAAGCGATGATTCAGTTCTAAATACCCCAGCATTATCCGTCATCCCTTGTTGCAACTCTTCTCGTAAAAGAGGTACTTTTTCATTTCCATTTGATTCTTTAAATGCTTTGATTTTATTGATAGTAAATTGAGCATCATCAGAAGTAGCTTCTTTAAAGCTAATCCCTTTTTTTACATCATCTACAATAGTTTGCCCTACATGTCGCCCGAAAAATAAAGCTTCAAGTACAGAGTTTGCACCTAGTCTATTTGCTCCATGAACCGATACACAACTACACTCACCAGCTGCATAAAATCCTTCAACAAACTCTTGCGTATTTTTTCTTACATGACCGTGTTTGTTTACTGGAATTCCACCCATTGAGTAGTGTGCCGTTGCTGCAATACTAATAGGCTCTTTGATCATATCTTGCCCTAAAAATGTTAAAGCCAGATCTCGAAGCTCAGGTAATCTTTCCATAATGATTTTTTCCCCAAGGTGAGTAAGATCGATCATTACATGATCTTTGTTTTCTCCACATCCTTTTCCTTCTAAAATCTCTTTGGTAATAGCACGACTTACTACATCTCTTGAAGCAAGTTCTAGTTTATTTGGAGCATATTTCTCCATAAATCGCTCACCTTCTGAGTTGAAAAGTCTTCCCCCTTCACCTCTTGCTGCTTCTGAGATGAGTATACCAGTTCCTGCTAGTCCTGTTGGATGGAACTGTACAAACTCCATATCTTCTAGGGGCAATCCTTTTCTAGCAACTATTGAAAGAGCATCTCCTGTGTTTGCATGGGCATTTGAGTTTACTTTAAAAGCTCTTCCATATCCACCTGTAGCAAACATCACAGCTCTTGCATTAAAAATCATAGGTTTTGTATCCACAAGATTGTATGCTACAACACCACTTGCTTTTCCATCTTCATAAATAAGGTCAGCTACATAATATTCATCTTTAAAATCAACCCCATCTCTGTGAGCTTGCTCGAAAATTGTTTGTAAAAGGGTAAGCCCCGTTCTATCTTTTGCATAACAAGCTCGTGGTTTACTTTGTCCACCAAATGGTCTTTGTGCTATTTTCCCCTCTTCATTTCTTGAAAATACAGCCCCCATCTTTTCAGCCCATCGAATTGTTTCAGGTGCTTTTTCACACATAAGCTTAATAGCATCTTGATCGCCTAAATAATCACTCCCTTTAACTGTGTCAAACTCGTGAAGTTCTATGCTATCTTCAGTACTTAAAGCAGCATTAATACCACCTTGTGCCGCTCCTGAATGTGAACGGAGTGGATGAAGTTTTGTAAGAACACACACACTTAAACCCGCATGTGCTGCTTCTCTAGCAGCTGCACAACCAGCAAGCCCAGCCCCTACAATAACAACATCATATTTATGAATTGGTATACCCATAGTAGTTCCTCTTAATTTAGTATTTTTTAAAATAATGAATTTGGTTGATTCTAGCAAATAGTTTTATAAAATGTCTTTAAAGAATCAAAAATCAAAATATTATAAAAATTTATATGTTACAAACTGAATCATTTACAAGATCTCTTTTTCATTTTGATCAAGTACCTTTTCAATCTCCTCATCCTCTACAAGTATCCTTTTACGATTTGATAAATGTAGCAAAACCGCTTCTATATATCTTCTGGACTTAGAGACACTTGCTTTCATAACCCCTTTCATAGCTCCTCATAATTATTATCTTGGTACCCTTTTTAAAGAGTTGATAATCCTCTTTGGCTCATATCTGCAATAATTTTGATTTTCCTAATGCCACTTTTCTCCACTTAATCCATGACATCCAAAGACATTTTTTGTAAAGATTCTCCATGGCAGAATAACTGGTGGTTGTATTAAAGCATTGTAGTATTGTTTTTTTCATTTGAAACCCTTTTGTTTTGATAAGAGAAGTATAAACAAAATTGTGAACTAAATTGTGGAGTGGAAAAACTATTTTAATTTTCCAAATACTTTATATTTTTCCCAATAGATATCATAGCCTCTTGAAGCTCTTTGTAGTTGAGGGTTGTTTTCTCTTTAATCCCATACCGAAGGATAAAAGCCTCAGGCATCGCAGTGCTATCTTGATGGGGTTTTGAAGATAATTTTTCAAACTATTTTTGAGATTTTTTTCACTGCTATATTTTAAAAGGTAGCGGTAAAAAAGTTTATCAAGACCCACTTCAACCCCAGTATGACAAGGGAATACTAGTTTGTTTGATAACTATTGGCATGCAAACTATAGGATAAAATAAGGATAAGAGGTATTAGTTTTCCCATTTGACACTCACCTTTTGTTTCTTGATTTTCTATTGAGGTTATATCGATTTGAAGATGGTACTCTTTGGCGATAAGTGATACGATATTTAATCTATCCCAAACCCACCAATAGTTTTCTCAATCTACTGTATCTATCAAACATCTGTTTGATATGCTCTTGTCCCTTTTCCTGTGTTTGTTATAGAGAATGAATAGGGGGTTTGGGTGACCATAATCTTTCCTTTGATTGTGTTGTATTTTATCGTATTGGACAAAGATTATCGATAAGTTTGATAAACTTCTTTTTGTCTATCATTATAAATTGGTTTTGAAGAAAGTGTGTCTTGATGGTGATGCTTTTAAGTTGGCTAAAGTTTCAAAATAGTGAACCCGTTGTTGAAGAATCTCCCAATATCGATACTTTCATCTTGGGAGAGTATTTTGTGGTTGAGGGTTAAGTAGGTAAGGTCATCATAGATGTTGGAGATGGTTTTTTGCCGCTATGTTTATCCTCTCTATTTTTTGAGAAGTTTTTTCCTCAAGGTTTGGTTTTTTCAATCATCTCAATGTTGGTTACTATAGTACTACAGGGGTGTTGAGTTCATGGGTGGTATCTTTGATAAATCTATCAAGAAGATAGAGGGTATCTTTTGAGAAGGTTTTAAAAATAGTTTTTTAATAAAATATATCCAATAAAAAAGAAATATAAACGCTATAAAAAGCATATAAAGCTATCTTCTTTTGCACTTTTTCTAGCCAAACTTTTATCATCATCAACCTCATAATATATCTTTGCTCCCAAATAGTAAGACTCTGGCTGGTTGATAAAATGGATTTTCCCTCCACTTAAATAAAGGGAGTGGTGAAAAATCAATATCCCTTTGATAATAAAGTAGAAAAAAAAAAAATAAGTTTTTGATCACTATCAAAAATAGCTGACTGAAATCTTCCATCTCGTGGGGTAGTATCTTTGTGTTTCAAAATTGAGATGCATATATTTCAAAATCATAATAAGGTCGTTTGAATACTCCTCTAAAACCACCCTTTTTTTCTTGAAGCATCAAATCTTTTTGGAAAGTATAATATAAAAAAGAAACAGTAAAGATAATAATAATGGTCAAAAAGAGTATAAAGCCAAAAACCTAAAAAGGGTCTTTTTCTCTTTTTTAATTAAATCTATATCCAAGCTTTTAACACTAGTGATTCTCTCTTCCTAAATATTTTCGCAACACCTTGATATAGGTTCTCAACGCTGTTTGACTGGGGTTTGATCATATTCCCAAAGGATATTTATGATCTTTCATGACTCAGGAGGGTTTGTTGGTTTTGTAAAAAAGTTTTAGAAGTTTTATCTCTTTGTAGTATTTAGAGGAATTTTTTCCTCTAGATATAGAGTGTTTGAATCTATATCAAAAGAGAGGTGGAGTCTAATTTTGATTTTTCAGAATTGGTATGAAAATACCCTTTTTAAGAACAGTTTGAATACGCAAAAGCAACTCTTTGAGTGCAAACGGTTTTCATATATAATCATCCCGCCACTCCTTTGTGCCCTTCTTCTAAAGAATCTATTGAGTTTAAAGAGGTGATATAAATAGCAGGGGTGGTGTTGTTGTTTTCCTTTGCTCTTTGAGCAGTTCAAACCCATCTATATAAGGGACATTCACATCAGTAAAAACAGATCAAAAGATTGTTCATAGATAAGCTCTTGGGCTTGTGAACCATCATAGGCACACACACCACTTCAAAATTGTTCTCCTCAGAAACTCTGTAAAGTTTGACTAAAACTAATATCATCTTCTAAGAGAAGCAATTTTTTTTCATATATCTCTTTCTCCTCTTTGGTCATACTCTTCTTTACTTTGTAACTCGGAAATTTACTTTGCTCTTGAGGTTTGACATATCCTATGATAGCTAAAAGCTCTTGGGTACTCATCTCACTAAAATTTGTTGCAAAAAGAGTTGAGACAATAAGATAAAAAAAAGGGGAAGCTTTTTTTCATCTTAGTCCTCTTTTTTACGAAGCTCTTGAGAAGTTCTCTACTTTTTTTGATCTGTAAAGTGATGATCTCATACTCCTCTTCTAGGAGTTTTTTAGCGGTGAATGTTTTGTTTCTTTCCCATTTGAGTTTCGCCTCTTTTCTTTTTTGTTTGAGTTTCAAAATAAGCTCTTTGAGTTTCTCTTTCCCCATCCTCGTTTTTTATATTGATATCAAAAAGCTTTTTTGGATTGATTTGATAAATTTTTTTAACTCCCATTTTTTTCCCCTTTTATTGTTGTTTGTTGAGTAAAGCAGTGATATCTTCATCATCAACCAAAATAGTGGAAGCTAAAGTATTCTCCACAAAATTATCTCAGCGGCATTGGTGAGGTTTTTGCTTATATCATACACATAGGTGCTATCATTCATCAAAGAGGTAGCCATCTCAATGGTGATAAGTTTTTCCCTAATAAGCGTATCAAGGTTTTTCTGGCAACCCTATCATATTTTTTCTGAATGGAGTTTTGCTTTTGATAACTCAAAATAATATCCTCTTGATTTTCCAAGTTTGCTAAGTTGGCAATATCTCTTAAAAAGTTTCCATATCTGCTCTTAATTCATTGTATTGTTCTATAATATATCTATTTTTACTGTTCGCGTATTTTTTAAGATTTTTTTGAAGATGTTTAGTATCTTTTTACCGCTTCAACTATATCTCGACAAGCAAGTTTCAATTTGTAAAGTTGTTCTATATCAGTTGCAGGCATATTCACCTGTGCTTGAGAAAAAATCTATAATTTGACCATAAATCCCTTTGATTTTGAGGTATAAATCTATCTATATCGATATATTCACTAGAAAGGGTCTTTCAGTACCTTTTTATGCGTATTCGTAAGGGATATTGATAATCTCCTCAATAGATTTTTCCAGTCCCAAAGAGCTTCTTTTGATATTGATACCATGAGTAATGATTTTAAATCCATTGGTAAAGAGTCTTTTTACCTCTTTTGAGATACTTGTTAAAGCGATGTCAGGTAAGGTTAAAGCAGATTCATTAAGATATCTAGCTCTACCAATTTCAACTGCTTTTGGTATAAACATCCCCTCTAAGTAGACCACAAGTTTTGGGATAAATGGGGCACATACAACCACTCCGATAAGGTTAAATATAGTGTGAAACAACGCTAGTTTCATAGCATAATCATCATTTCCAATCCCTACCATAGTACTTAAGATGTCAACGACGGTGGTTAATTGATAGATAAAAACAATCGCAATAAATCCTGTAATCATGTTGAAAATAAAATGTCCCATTGCGAGCCGTTTTCCATTTTCATTTGATTTTAAAGCTCCTAAAACTGCAGTGACTGTAGTCCCAAGATTTGCTCCAATAGCCAAAGCTAAAGCGTTGGCGTATTCTATTTGCCCAGAAGCAAGAGCTGTAATTATAAGTGCCATTGTTGCACTACTTGATTGAATCACAACTGTGGCAATGGCTCCCACAAGCACATAAACAAAAATACCAAGATATCCATCCATAGCATATGCAGCTAGATCGATTCCCTCTCTTAATGTTTCAAATCCCTCTTTCATATAGCTAATACCTAAAAAGATGATCCCAAGACCAATAAAAATAGCGGCAATCCCTTTCCAGCTATTTTTTTTCAAAATCAGAGGAATCATAATCCCCATAACAATCATAGGCATAGCATATGCTGAAATTTTAATTTTAAGACCAAAAAGTGATACAAGCCACGCAGTTGCAGTTGTCCCTAGGTTTGATCCAAAAATAACCCCAATAGCAGAAGATAAGGAGATAAGACCAGCCCCTAAAAATGAGATAATAATCACAGAGATTAAACTAGAGCTTTGTACAACAGCAGTAGCTGCAAAACCTGTTGTGATCGCTTTAAAAGTAGTATTGGTAAATTTTTTAAGAAGTTGTTCTAAAAATCCACCACTAAAGGTACGAAATCCACTTTCCATATACTCCATACCAATAAGAAATAGAGCAATCCCCCCTAAAATAGTACTAAGATCGGGGTAAAACCCTAAAAGTACCAAGGCAAAACTGATCATCAGTACTGCTAAAGGATTAGCAATTTTTCGTAAAAGTGGTTCCATCAAAAGCTCCTTTTTTTTTAAATTCTAGTTTAATCACTTATTGCTTAATATAAGTTTTGTTATAATCAAAAAATTAATTTCAATTGAATGAATAAAAGGGTGAAAATGGATCATCAAAATATTAAAACACAAATGGTAAAATTTTTACAAGATCAAGCATCTGCTATTGGTGTGAGTGATGTAGTTGTAGGGATTAGTGGAGGATTGGACTCAGCTATAGTAGCCATTCTTTGCCAGGAGGCATTTGGCAATAAGCTTCATGGTGTGTTGCTCCCTTCTCAATATTCATCAAGTTCAAGTATTGATGATGCAAAAGCGTTATGTGATAAATTTTCAATCTCTTATGAAACAATCTCAATAGCCCCTATGGTAGATGGATATTTTAATAATAATGATAAAGAAGCATCGGCTTTGCGAAAAGGGAACTTAAGTGCTAGAATGAGAATGGCTGTACTATATGATGTTTCCGCAAAATATAATGCTATAGTAGTAGGAACTTCTAATCGTTCTGAGATATTATTAGGGTATGGAACATTGTATGGAGATACAGCGTGTGCGATTAATCCAATTGGAAATATGTATAAAAGCGATGAGTTTGAGTTTGGTCGATTTTTAGGGGTTCCTGAAGCTATTTTAGCAAAAAAACCAAGTGCTGATCTATGGGAAGGGCAAAGTGATGAAGAGGAGTTAGGCTACTCTTATAAGCAGATGGATGATGTTTTGAAAAAACTCGTAGATGAAAAGATCTCAAAAGAACAACTTATCACAAGTGGAGTAGATGAAAAACTTATCAATATGCTTCAATATAGAATGAAAGCGAACGCTTTTAAAGGGAAACTTCCAACCATTGCAAATATAGATTTTGTAAAATAAAGTATAAAAAAGGTTCAAATATGATAAAAAATGTAAGAAATGAAAGAGTGATTCCATTTTTCAAGCCAACCATTGACACTGAGGAGCAAGAGCAGGTCAATGAAGTTTTGCAACAGCAAGTGAAATCTATAAGTAAAGTTGAAGAGTTAGAGGATGAGATAAAAGCTTTTATAGGGGTGGAGAATATCATTGCAACCAATAATGCAACTTCTGCTTTACATCTTTCATTAAGTGCAATGGACTTAAAACGGGCAGACAAAGTTCTTATGAGTGTAAACTCTTTTGTGAACCTTCCTGAAACAGTACGACATTTTGATGCTGAGCCTATTTTTATAGATATTGAACCAAATGGTTTTAATATGGATATTGACAAACTAGAAAGCTATTTGGAGCAAAACAATAGTAAAAAACTTCGAGCTTTGATGATCACTTTTGTGGCTGGAGAGGTGCCTGATCTTAAGCGTATCTATGCCATTGCAAAAAAGTATGATCTTATTGTGATTGAGGATGCTATAAGTGCACTAGGGGCTATGTACGATAATGAGATGGTAGGATCCACTGGAGCAGATATGACTATCTTTTCTACAAACTATTCAAATAGTAAAGCGGCCATTAGTCGTGGAGGATTTATAGCAACTGCCAATGAAGAGTTTGCCAATAGAGCAAGACTTTTACGAACCCATGCTATTAATAGTAGTTTTGATGAGTATGGAAATTTGGATTATACTTATGATGTGGTTGATATTGGATTTAAGTATGATATGACAGAGATCGAAGCTGCTTTTAATCTTGCTCAGTTTTATAAAACCAATGCATTTTGTGAAAGACGGCAAGAGATAGCTGAAATTTACAATGAAAAACTCTCAGGGCTAAAGCATATTGTTCTTCCAAAATATGATCCAGAGCATATCTACTCTCAATATATTATACGAGTGAGTAAAAATAGAGATGGTTTTGCTAGAGTGCTAAAAGAGAAAGGGATATCAACAGGGCTTCACTATATCCCTTTACATCTTTTGACATATTATAAAAAGAAATATAAACTCAAAATAACAACATATGGCAATGCTTTAAGTACCTATGGGCAGATACTTTCACTCCCTATTTATCCTTCAATGAGTGATGATGATGTGCAGTATGTTTGTCAAACAATACAATCTGTAGCAAGTGAGTGGATATAAAGCAATTGAAACGATATTTTAGTCAGTGGCTTGAAAACTATCTTTTTTTCCCAGATCCTTTTCAAAGGCTGACTGGGATATTGCTACTCCCTTTTACGGTTTTATACTGTGTGGTAACAGCTTATTTGCGTATTTCAAAAAAACCTATCGACTTTGAGATACCAGTGATTAGTGTTGGAAACTTACTTTTAGGTGGAACAGGGAAAACCCCTGTGATAATTGCACTTGCAAAACAAAAGAAAAATCCAGCCGTAGTCTTGCGAGGATATGGAAGATTTTCAAAAGGGCTTTTAGTAGTTTCACAACAAGGAAAAATACTAGAAGATCTCAAAACAAGCGGTGATGAGGCAACTCTTTTGGCAACAGCCTTACCAAACGCTACAATTATTGTAAGTGAAGATAGAAAATTAGGGGTTTTAAAAGCGAAAGAGTTAGGATGTGATGTAGTTTTTTTAGATGATGGATATAGACATCATGATATCAAAAAGTTTGATATACTCCTGCGACCACAAAAGGAGCCTACAAATATATTTTGTCTCCCTACAGGAGGGTATCGAGATACAAAGATGATGTACTCTTTTGCTGATATGGTTTTAAAAGAGGAGGAAGATTTTCATCGGGTGGTGAGTTTTTCAAAAGATGGCGAAGTAGTTGAAACGCTTCCTGAAAATTTGGTACTTGTAACGGCAATTTCTAAAGCTAATAGGCTTTTAAAATATTTACCCTCTTCAGTTCAAATAGAGATCTTTGAAGATCACCATTTTTTTAGCGAAGATGAGATACAAAATATCCAAAAAAAATATCCCAATCAGCCTTTTGTTACTACAAGAAAAGATTGGGTAAAACTTGAAAAATTCGCACTTCAAAATATTTATATTATGGAACTTGAAGTGCAAATTGAAAAAGAAAAAATGGAGATAATTGAAAAAATATGTTTGGAAAGATAGAACAAACAACAGTGATAATTTTGAGTTTTACAATAGCACTTATAGGGATGCTAGGAAGTCTTTTTTTTAGTGAAGTGATGAGTTTTATTCCATGTAGCTTATGTTGGTACCAACGAATTTTTCTTTATCCTTTAGTTTTTATATTTCTTGTAAATCTTCTTTATCCTGATGAAAAAGTGTATAAATATACCTTCCCTTTAGTAGTAATTGGTTTTATAATAGCGGTGTATCACAATCTTTTGGTTTACAAGGTTATACCTGAGACAATCTCTCCATGTGTTCAAGGGGTTCCTTGCTCTACTACTTATATCAATTGGTTTGGATTTGTTACTATCCCATTGTTGTCACTTATAGCATACGGTGCTATTTTAGTTTTATTAATTTTAGGAAAAAAAGGAAAGTTTAAAGATGAAAAATAAAAATTTAGTATTGGGTATTGTAGGAGTTGTTGGGGTATTATTTATCGCTTTAATATTTGGATACAATAAAAGTGAAACATCAAAAATAGAACAAAAATTTACCAATATCGATGAACCCCCTTTTATAAGAGATCACTCAATACGGTTTGGGAAGAATGGGGAAAATGTCACAATAGTTGAGTTTATGGACCCAGAGTGTGAGTCTTGTGCAATTTTTCATCCTATTGTAAAAAAAGTATTGGAAGAAAATTATGAAGATGTGCAGTTGGTAGTACGGTATATGCCAAACCATAAAAATGCACCCAATGTGGTCAAAATTTTAGAAGCTGCAAGAGTTCAAGGGAAATATCAGGAGACTTTGAGGATAGTTTTTGATACATTAGGTATCTGGGCAAATCACAATAATCCAAGACCAGAGCTTTTGTGGGAGCACCTTCCAAAGGTTGAAGGACTGGATATAGAAAAGCTAAAAAAAGATATAAATAATCCTGCTTTTGAAAAGATTATCAAACTTGATATGGAAGATGCAAAAGCTTTAGGGCTTACAGGAACTCCTACTTTATTTGTCAATGGACAAAAGCTAGAAACTTTAAGCTATGAGGCGTTAAATACCCTTGTACTACTAGAGATTGTAAAGCAGGAGAAATAATGAAAAGAGTATATTTACTATTAATAAGTGTGGTAGCCATTGTTTTTTTTACCGCTTGTGATGGGAAAACAACGGCACAAGTAATTGAAGAAGATAAAGTGGAAGCACTCCAAAAAAAAGTGAGTTTAACCACACTTGATGGGGACACAATTGAGTTAAGTTTTTCCAATAATGTTCTAGTCTCTAAAGAGTTAGAGGGAAAAATTGTTTTGATTAATTTTTGGGCAACTTGGTGTCCACCTTGTATTGAAGAGCTCCCTGCACTGAACAATCTTTACGAAAAATATGGAGATATTTTTGAGATAGTGGGAGTACTGTACGAAAAAGAGAAAACAAAAGAGGATATACAGACTTTTGCAAAAGAGCATAATATAAAATTTCCTATCACTTTAGGAGACCAGAATTTTGAAGCAGCAAAAATGTTTGACAATGTTCAAAAAGTACCAGAGTCTTTTCTATTTTCACAAGATGGTTTTTTGTTTGCTAAATATGTTGGGGTCGTTGATGAGAAGGTTTTAGAGAACTTTTTAGAAGAAAGTAAAAAATAAAAGGGCGTTTATGCCCAAACTTGTAGTTCAGGGATAGAAGATACAGCATGGACAATATCATGCCGTGTCACCACCCCTAAGATATTGTGATCGGCATCTACTACAGGGATAGCATTTCTATTAAAATCGATCATCACTTTCGCTGCTCTTCGTATATCAGTAATGGGATCGGTTGTAATAATATTTTGTTCACACACTAAAGAAACTTCTGTTTGAAGTACCTCTTCATCTTCACAATGTACCATTAAATATTCTAAAAGCATATTTTTTGTAATCATCCCTTTAAGGGTATTTTGTTTTTCAGATCGAATTAAAAGTTGCCGAATACTATGTTCTTGCATCAGCTTATAGCACTCTTTTAAGCTGAGGTCATTGTTGATAATAATAGGATTGCGGGTCATGATTTGATCTACATGAAAAATCTCAGTTTTGGTACTAAGGTTCGCTACTTGTCTATATTTTCTTTTTGCTTCCTCATTGATATCACCTTTGTACAAAGCTTCAAATTGGGAATCATCTTTTTTATCGCTTAGGTCATTTTTTAGTCGTTGAGTTGGAGATATCTCATGAATATTATAAAGGTGATCAATAGTAGTTCTAAAATTGAGTCCATCATCATCGTACATCGCAAACATATTGAAACCTTTAAAAAATATAGATATATTATGACATACTGATTATTAAATTATGGATGGTGTGATCCATAATCTAAGAGTCTTTAAATTTTTCTCTTATTGCTAAAAAATCTTCAAGATTTTCAAAAAAAAGATCAACAAGTGTAGGATCAAAATGTTTTCCTCTTTGCTCTTTAAATAAGGCAAATATACGCTCATCATCCCACGCCTCTTTATAACACCTATGGGAACCTAAAGCATCAAATACATCAGCAAGAGCTGTAATCCGCCCATAGATATGGATATCTTCCCCTTGTATCCCTCTAGGGTAGCCACTCCCATCCCACTTTTCATGGTGCTCATAAGCAACTATAGCAGCCGTTTTTAAAATAGGCCTTGAGGAGTGATTGAGCATCTCATAGCCTATTTGTGAGTGTGATTGCATCACTTGCCATTCCTCTTTGTCAAGTTTTCCAGGTTTTTTCAAAACACTATCTGGGATTCCTACTTTGCCTATATCGTGCATAGGGGAAGCAAGATTTAAAAGGTGTGCTTCTTCACTGCTCATACCATACAGTTGGGCTAGTAATTTTGAGTATAGAGCAACCCTTTTTACATGATTACCAGTCTCTTTGCTTCTTGTTTCACCAATTTCCCCCATTTTATAAATAATCTCTTTTTGGGTATTTTCAAGCTCTTCATGAAGCTTAATAATTTGGGAAACATCATGACGCACTGCCATAAACTCAATTATTTTTTTATTTTTATCCTTAATAGGAACAATAAGGGTATTGACAAAATATGTTTCCCCCGCTTTATTTCTATTTTTTATTTGACCTGTCCACACTTTTCCACTAAGAATGGTATCCCAAAGTTCTTTGAAAAAACTCTCTTTCATATCAGGATGTCTTACAATACTATGTTTTCTCCCTATAAGCTCCTCTTTAGAATAGCCACTTACTTCTGTGAATTTTTCATTGATATAAGTAATATTCCCCTCTAGGTCAGTTCTTGAGACTATATTGCTATTGTCTATGGCAAACTCATACTCTTTTGCTAAATTCATAGCACTCTCAAGACTATCCCCTAAGATATTGTGTTGCTGTTTAAAATACTCTTTTGTTTGCTCTATCTCAGTTATGTCATTTCTTAATGCTATAAACTCTTTTATCTCATTATTATTATCTAAAATTGGTTTTGCAAAGGTATCAACGATATAAAAATCCCCATTTTTCTTTTTGTTTTTTACTTTCCCATGCCAAGTTTGTTTTTTGTTTTTAATAGTGTTCCACATATCTTTAAAAGCCTCTTTTGGCATATCTGGATGTCTTACTATATTGTGAGGCTTGCCTATGAGTTCATATTCACTATAACCACTTATTTTGCAAAAATTTTTATTCACATAAGTGATTCGTCCTTTTGGATCAGTTTTAGACACAATGGAGGCTTTATCTACGATATCTTTATACTCTGCTAAAATGACCTGTTGTGATTCAAGATTGTAAGCTTGCATAAAAAATTTATGCCAAAAGTCAATTTTATAAATAAACTCTTTTGAAGAGATAGGTTTTTTGATGATATCTGAGACACCAAGCTGAGTGATTTTTTCTAAAATGCAGTTTTCATTGTCCCCGCTTAATATAATGATGGGGATCTTTTTATCAATATTTTTGATAAGCTTTAAGTGATCTATATCTTCAACTTCTAAATCAAGTATTACCATACAAAAGAGCTTATCTTCAAGAGTTTGTAAGATATCGTTATATCTATTTTTTGAAGTGATAGTATAAGACCTTGAACTCAAAGTGTTTTCAATATGTTCTATTGAAAAAAGAGAGTCTTGGACTAAAAGTATATTATTGATCTCATCTTTTCTTTGAGAGATAGTTACGATAGTATTAACTATTGTTTCACATATATCAGTAATAGAATCTTTTTTGTAAAGATATGCTAAACAACCTTTATTAAAAAGATATTCTTTATATTGGGTATCTTTGCTATTTGAGAGTATTATTAGCTTTGATTCAGTTGTAATAGAAAGATAGTTCAACATATCGTTAAATTGACTTGTATTACTTTCAAGATCAACAACGATATAGTCGTATCTCTTTTGATTTAATAAGGAGACAGTTTGATCATACGAAGAGGAGTATGTCACATCACCCCATAAAGTTTTTAAAACTTTAACAAATTCTGTGCCAAACTCAATATCATGATCTATGACTAATATACTACTCAAAATATCCCTTTTTTATTATATTATTACTATTTGTTATTTTTTAGATGGTATTGTTGCATAGTTATTCTTAGAGTTAAATATTTTAAATTGATTACTTTTGTTTACTCTTTGAAATAAATCAAACTCTAATTTTAAATAAGATAATATTTATTTATAAGTTTACTAAAAGGGAAGATGAAGATGAGAACTGTAACATTAACAGATAATGAAACAAAAAAACAGATTGATTTTAATGTATATGAATCAACACTTGGCAATGATGTAATAGATATTTCAACTCTCAATAAAGAGATGGGATTGTTTACTTATGACAATGGTTTTGGGATGACCGCAGGGTGTACATCAGATATTACTTATATAGATGGTGCAAAGGGCGAGCTTTTATACAGAGGGTACCCAATAGAGTATCTTGCTAGTAACCATAGCTATTTAGAGGTGTGTCATCTTCTTTTAGAAGGGGAGTTGCCAAATAGTGAGCAGTATGCACAGTTTCAAAAAGATATGCGAATCAAGAGATATCCAAATGAGGGGATCAAAAAGATATTTGATGCATTTCCTGACCATGCCCACCCTATGGCGGTATTAAGCTCAACCGTATCTGCTTTGAGTGCATTTCACCATCAACATCTAGATATCAACTCTGAAGCGGAGTATCAAGATATGGCAAAAAGGATTATCGCAAAGGTTCCAACACTAGCGGCATATACTTTTAGGCACTCAAAGGGATATCCTTTGATTTATCCTGATCTTGATCGATATTTTACAGAAAACTTTTTATATATGATGCGGGCATTTCCAGCTGGGAAAACTGAAATCTCACAAATAGAGGTAGATGCACTCGATGCTATATTTACCCTTCATGCAGACCATGAACAAAATGCTTCCACTTCAACGGTACGACTTGTGGGCTCAACAGGAGCCCATCCCTATGCAGCAATTAGTGCAGGGATCAATGCTCTTTGGGGAAGAGCTCATGGTGGAGCCAATGAATCAGTAATAGACCAATTAATGCTCATAGGAGATGTGAGCAATGTGGATAAATTTATAGCAAAAGCAAAAGATCCCAATGATGATTTTAAACTAATGGGATTTGGACACAGAGTGTATAAAAACTTTGATCCACGAGCAAAAGTGTTGAAAAAACTTCGAGATCAATTGCAAAATGAATTAGGGATTAGCTCCAAACTCATCGAAGTAGCAAACAAAGTGGAAGAGATCGCTTTGACTGATGAGTACTTTGTAAGTCGAAATTTGTATCCAAATATTGACTTTTACTCAGGAACACTTCTGACCGCTTTAGGTATTGAGCGACCAATGTTCACCCCAATATTTGTAATAGGACGAACCGTTGGATGGATCGCTCAGTGGATTGAGCAAAAAAGAGATAAGTCTAGTAAGATCGTAAGACCACGACAAAGATATGTGGGACCTACAAGAAGGATATAGTGGGTTAGAAAATGTTATGAAACAAATTGAGATATTTCAAAAGTTGATTGAGGAGCAAAAGTATTATGAAGCTCACGAAATTTTAGAAGAGGTATGGTTCCCAATAAGAAAAACAAAAACTAACTGTAGTTTGGTCCTAAAAGGTTTTATCAATGGAGCGGTTTCTTTGGAACTTTACAAAAGAGATAAAGTTCTCCAAAGTAAAAATGTTCCTCCGCAAAATCTTCGGGAAAAGGTTCGTATAATTCAACTTTTTCACCCACAGGTTGAAACCAATCAGGATGTTTATTTACAAAATCCATCTTATAACTAACTTTTGGTTTGTCATCTAACCCAATATAAGATAATTCTGTATATCTTTCATTCCACAAATCCCAAAACAATTCCGTTCCTGCTTTTAACTCTGGTAAATCTTTTTTTAATTTTAGTTTCTTATAGTATTTCATATTTTATTTATTTAGACCTTTTAGTTTGTTTTTTATTTTTCGGGGGTTTCATTATTTGGTGTTTTTAACTTAATCCTCTTTAAGCACACCACCTCGCAAAATCAGCATTGTCTAACCTCTTAACTTCCTTTTTTACCCAATCGGGGCAATATTCCTCTATTATTTTCAAGTGTAA
>JAGYNS010000219.1 GCA_018399655.1 Campylobacterales bacterium | reverse complement strand
TTTCTTCATCAAAACTTTTCATCATCTCCAAACAAAAGTGAGTAGCAATCCCAAAGTAGCGAGCCTCTAGGGTTTCCTCCTCTTGGGTATTTTTTTGTTTTTCTTGATATCCAAGATTCAGTGGAGTATATTTAACGGTTCGTTTGGTATTTTTTTGTTCCTCTTGTTTCTCTTTTTTATAGATATTGCCTATTTTTATAGTTGGAAAATCTCCTAGGAGATCAAAGACACTTTTTTTGCTTTTTTTAAGAATGAGCATATTATTTTTTGCACGAGTAAGGGCGACATATAAGATATTGAGCTCATCTGCTAAATTGAGATTTTTTTCCCTTTGAAGTGCTTGTTGATAAAAAGGATCAAAGTTTTCTCTATTTTGTCTTTTATAAAAAATATTTTCCAATTTTACCCCATCATAGTCAAAAAGTAATGAGCTTTTGTCACTATTTTTTTGGGAAAGTCTATCAAGCACTATAACGGTATCAAACTCTAACCCTTTTGATTTAAAAATAGTCAAAATACTCAATCCCTTTTTGCTTTGAGATACAATTGGGGTATCATCTTTTTCTATATTGTATACAAAGTCAACAATCGTTTCATAGCTTTTCAGTACTTGAAAAAATCGTAATACATTGTTATCAACTAGCTCATAATACTCACAGAAAGTTTTTACTACCTCTAGAAGTGTATGTTTTTTTATATCTATAGAAAAATCGATAGACTCACTAAAGTGTTTTCCCCTTAGGGTATTAAAATTTGCTTGATATATTTTTTCATGCTTTTCCCCTGGACTCTCTTTGAGAAAATAAAGATATTTGATCCCTTGTATCACTGCTTTGACATTTTTTTGATTGATCAGTTTTGAAGTCATCTCTGTTACGATATCAAGGGTTGGAAACTTTGATTTTAAGTGTTCATATAAGCTTAATACATCCCCATTTGTATAAGTTAATATAGCGATATTATCTGCTTGAACACCTGCTTTTAAAAGCTCTTGAAGTTTTTCACAAAGTGTCTCATATATCTGCTCATTTTCACTTTGTACCACTTCTACAAAACCTTTTGTCTGAGAAAAAACTTTTTGATGATCATACTCATAGTTTGGCAATTTTTCAAAAACTTCATTGACAAAAGAAACCACACTTTGGGAGCTTCGATAGTTGGTATCCAAAAGCTCCACCTCAAGCATTGGTGCAAAAAGGTTTGCCACATGATCAAAAAGCTCTTTTTTCCCTCCACGAAAGCGGTATATAGATTGCTTGATATCTCCTACATAAAAAAATGTTTTAAAAGTTTCTGGATCACCTGAAACAATCTCTTCAATAAGTTTATAAAGTATCTCAAACTGAATGGTGGAAGTGTCTTGAAACTCATCAATTAAAATATGATGATACTTTGTGTCAAGTCTAAAATAGATAAAATCTTTTTGAATATGTTTGTCAATCAGTTCATACACAATAGAGGTGATATCCCCAAACTCTAGCGAGTTTCTTTTTTTATTATAGTTGTTTCGAAATTTTTGATAGTGATCAAAAATTTTAAATAAATTTTCTAAAGTGATAGATTCTTGAATTTGGTAATAAACACCAATATATTTTTGTAACTCATATAAATTGTTGTCAAGCTCTTTTGGAGGTTTTGCCTTTTTAAAATAGCTAAATTCACTCAAAGAGTCTTTTGTTAGCCAAGTTTTCCCTTTGTCTAAAAGTGTCTCTACACTATTGAAATCTACCACATTATACCCAGAGTTTGAAACCTCGCTTTTATCAATAAACTCTTTTATCTTTAATGCGTGATCCATAATAGTATTTTTGACAACTTGAAGTGCTTCATAGTCATAATTATTATGAAACTCTTCTAAAAAATCGATCAGTTCATCTTTTTGCTGTAATATCTTAAAAAGTTCTACGATGGAGTTAAACTTTTTATTTTCTCTATTGGCAAAATGGATCAGTTTTGTAAATTGTTCTTGATCCAAAGAGAGTAAAAACTTATACAAAAGTAGCTCCTCATCATCAAACTCAATAGAAAAATCATCACTAATTCCCACATATCCACTAAACTCTCGTAAAATCTTATTGACAAACTTGTCAATGGTATAGATTGCAAGCTCACTATCTAAATAGTTTTGTATAAGTTTTGGCTTTTTTTCTAAAATAGCTTTTTGGGATAAGTTTGTTTGCGTTT
Source organism: Campylobacterales bacterium (assembly GCA_018399655.1). Taxonomy (GTDB): domain Bacteria; phylum Campylobacterota; class Campylobacteria; order Campylobacterales; family Arcobacteraceae; genus JAIOSF01. The sequence continues at coordinate 320 of JAGYNS010000219.1, read as the reverse complement.
GAATCGCATTTACAATAGCTTCATCCTCTCCTAATTGTAAAAGGGTATCGTAAATACGCTGATTCATCTGGGATGCTGCTTTATTAGTAAAAGTAAGCGTAAGTATCTCATTTGGTTTTGCGTCTAGTAAAAGTAAGGAGATATATCGCACTGTCAAGGCAAAGGTTTTTCCACTTCCAGCACTTGCTTTTAAAGCTACAAAAGGTTTCATCCATTTCCTTTTTGGCACAAAATAGTGTAGGGGCAATATAAACAATCACTAGGCTTTTCAGTCATGGTAAACTCTACTTCGTTTGTATGAAGTGATTCTAAGTGTTGCT
>JAGYNS010000218.1 GCA_018399655.1 Campylobacterales bacterium | reverse complement strand
GAGAGGGCAAAGGTATTTTTACTTCTAAAAATTTCTTTTCATCTATTCTTTGCCTTCCTGTAGTGCCACTACTAGCACTTTGAGCAAAATGTTGGAATTTTTTAGTAGTTGTTAATAAAACTAAAAAATATGGCTCTATTTTTGTTGTATCTATGTCATAAGCAAAAAAGTCGGCAGTTATAATTGCTCCATCCACTTCTTCTGTTGCTAAGCCAAAAGCACCATTTCTAGCATCAATTTTAGAAAGTAAAAACTGTCTTTTTTTTATAAGAAACTGTTTTTTAGTACCAATATTTCGTCCGTATTCTTTATTTCTTAAAAAAACACCTTTATTGTAAAGTTTGATAGTTACTCTTTTATACTCTGTATCATCATCAACTAAAATTTGTGTTTTGTTTCGCTTTAGAAATGTTCCAATTTTTTCTAGTTTAAAATTTTTATTGTATTGAAATTGTCCTTCTAAAAGATGAGCCACGCTCCAATTTATAAACTCCCTAAAATGAGCAAATTGCAATAAACTACTCATTTATCAAATCCTCTAGTTCATCTTCTATAAACTCTTCTAACTCTTTTTGCGATGGAAGATTTATTTTATATTTTGAAACAAAAAGCTTGTTGTCTAGCCCTGCCGTCGTATATTCCACTTTAGTGTGGTTTTTATTTGCACAAAGTATCAATCCTATGGGTGGGTTATCCTCTTTTGTCATTATTTCGTTTTTATAATAGTTGAGATAAAAGTTCATCTGCCCTACATCTGCATGGCTAAACTCTCGTATCTTAAGGTCAATCAAAATATGACACTTTAAAATTCTATGATAAAAGACCAAGTCAACTCTATCATGCTCATTTTCTATAGAGATTCTCTTTTGTCTACTTTCAAAACAAAATCCATTACCAAGTTCAAGTAAAAAGTCTTCCAAATGATCTAAAAGAGCTGTTTCTAAATCATTTTCACTATACTTTACTTTTTGTTCTAATCCGGTGAACTCCAAAATATAGGGGTCTTTTATTATCTGCTCTGGCAATAAAGAATCTTTATGCTCATTCATAGAGTCAATGAGTTGCTTTTTATCGTATGATAAGCTGGCCCTCTCAAATGTTTGCGCATTGATTTGTCGTTTTAACTCTCTTACACTCCAACTACCTTTTATTGTCTCTACTTCATAAAATGTTCGCTTAAGCTCATCATCTAGCTTCACTAATTCTATAAAATGGCTAAATGTACATGTTGTTAAAAGTTTGTCAATAGGCACTTGCAAATATTTTCCAGACACTGTCTGGACTTTTATATTTGGTAATTTAAATTTTCCAGACACTGTCTGGCTTATTTGAGGGTAAGCAATATAAAAGAGTTTGAAAGAGTGCAAGTTACTCTTTGACATCCCTTTTACATGAGATAACTTTAGAGCCAAAGTTTCAATTATTTTATCCCCATAGCTTGCTCGATCTTTTCCTTTTTGCTCATACTCAACGATGTAATATCCAATAAACCAATTTCTTACAACTAAACCTTTACTTATGCTTCGTATCGTTTCAGACTGGATTGTAGTGTGTACAGTTGTAATTTGTTCAACAAGTGCATCTAAGCTCAACAAGCTCATATCTTCTCATCCCATAATCTATTTACTTTTCTATATTATGTATAAACTTTTAAAAGTTCATGAAGCTCATTTTCTGCTTCTGCCCCCGTTGTTGTGATACCTGCTTTTTTTATATCACTTATAGGGATCTCATAGTCAAATTTTTGTTTTATGAACTCTTTTATTTCATTGTCTCTTTTGGTTTCCAGCTCTTTAAGTTCAGCTTTTTTTATTTTTTTCTCAGCTACACTTAGAGCCTCCTTACCTCTTAGTTTTAAAACTTCTTTTATAGGATCGATATTTTTTGTATACTTTATATTTATCTCTTTTGCAACTTCTTTTTTGATGGTTTCGTACTCATTAGCTTCTTCTTGTGTAAACTTTTTCAAAAATACCAAACTAGTTTTAACAGTAGCACCCGAACTTATAAATATATCTTGTGGCATGGATACTATCAAAAGTATTTTGGCTCTACTTTCAAAATATTCTCTTGCATTAGAAAGATTAGAACTGTTTAATACACCTTCTGGAAGTACTATTCCCATCCTTCCACCTGGTTTTAGTAAGTCTAAACACCTCTCTATAAAAAGAACCTCAGTAGCTCCACTTCCTAGATCTCTCCCTACTTTAAAGAGATTTCTAATAGGTTCATCTATGTTACTTGTTACTTGCCCCATCTCTTTTAAATATTGTTCTTTTACGATACCAAAGTGCTCTTTTTCTATATATTTTTCAGTATGTCCACTTTTAATAAACAACTCTTTTGCATATTTTTTTACATAATTATCTATAATAGTTGGATTTGTATATTTTGAATCTTCTTCTACTAGCGGGTATTTTTTATCAAGATTTGTACCAAATGGAGGGTTTGTAATAATGACATCAAACCTATTATGAAAAATACCATTTACATTTAAAAGCCCGTCATTA
>JAGYNS010000217.1 GCA_018399655.1 Campylobacterales bacterium | reverse complement strand
GGAAAACTCTCCATAAGAGGGTTAGAGTATTTTTTGAATTTTATGCTTGATATTTGCCTAGACCAGATTGATTATATGGAAAAGAATCTCAAAATAGATACTCTAAGCGACAAACTAGAAAAGTTTATTCGACTCTCTCAAGAGGGGATGATACAAACAGACCCATTGCCTGCTCATAGTGAAAAACTTCTCCCGATATTTTTACTCAAAGGGGAGATCAAAAGAGCAGAAGTTCCAAAAATAATCGGGATGAAAGATAGAACTGCCACCGCTTTAACTTCATCTCTTTTAAAAAGGGGATATATCCAAACAAGTGGTCCAAAAGCCCCACTAAGACTTAAGCTAGATAGTTATATCGCTTCCTATCTCTTTCCAAATATTTTTCCCCAATTGGAAGATGAATGAACGATAAGAAAAGGAATATGCCAGTGAATACACAAAACAACTTCGATATATCAGCACTTTATCGCCTTACCCTTTTATATGTTGAAGATGATGATATTCAAAGGGAAAATATAGCCAAAACCTTGCAGCTTTACTTTAAAAAAGTGCTTATTGCCAAGGATGGTTTTGAAGCGTTGAAGCTTTTGGAAGAGCATAGGGTGCAGATCTTTTTGCTTGACTATGTGATGCCAAATATGAGTGGCTATGAGCTTGCAAAAACTATACGAAAAACCGATCATAAAACACCCATCATCATAGCGAGTGCTTATAGTGACAAAGAGAAACTTTTAAGTGCTATAGAAGCAGGGGTGATCCACTATATAGAAAAGCCAATAACCCAAGAGAAACTTCTTTGTGCGTTTGAAAAAGCGGTCAATGAACTATTGGAAAGTGATCTTATAGAGGTGGTTTTTCCTGAGCAAAACTCTCGATATGATCTATGTGAACAAGTGTTTTACAAAGATGACAAAAAAGTAAAACTGAGCAAAAATGAGACCCAGATATTTGAACTTCTTTTAAAAAATAAAACCTCTCTGGTGCAAAAAGAGACAATAGAAAATGAAGTTTTTGAAAATCAAATAAGCGACAACGCTTTGCGAAATGTTATCTATCGTTTGCGAAAAAAAGTTGGTTCAGAGCTTATTGAAACTGTTCCTGATCTGGGGTTTCGTATCCTATGAAACTTCTCTTTTTTATTTTCCTAAGTGCCACTTATATACTCGCAAACCCCTTAAAACTCACTTCTGATGAGATAACAAATACTATAAACAACCAAATAACTATAGAAGATCAAAACCACACCTTAACCAAAGAGGATATTTTAAAAGATAATTTTTCAAACTCTTCTACTATATCCAAGCACTCCTATTCTAAAAGTGCTTTTTGGACAAGATCAGTACTTCAGAACAGAAGCGATAAAAAGATAGACTTTATTTTGCGAAACCTAAGAGCGGGGACAGATTTTATAGATGTGTTTGTGTACAAAGATAATAAGCTCATAGCTACACACTTTTTAGGTGACCAAAGAGCACAAAAAGATAGACGACTGCTCTCTACAAAAAGTGCTTTTCATCTCTCACTTGGTGTAAATGAAGAGGTAGTCTTGATCACGAGATACGAATCTTTTGGAAGTATGGATCTTTTTTGGCAGATGATGCCTGTAGATACCTACACTCAAATCAATGGGATTGAAAACATTTTTTATGGTGTTTTTGGTGGGGTTATTATCGCTTTGATCATCTACAACTTTATGGTATTTTTCTCTCTAAAGCAGAGGGTATTTATATACTATGTCCTTCATGGGCTGAGTGTTTGGATATTTACTTACGCTACAAATGGGGTGTTTTATTTTTTAAATACTGGGATGGATCTTGATATCTTAACCCTTCTTACATGGGTAGCTCCTGTACTTACCATAGTATTTTTACTCCTTTTTACTATAGAGTTTTTTTCACTTTCTAAAAACTCTAAAACTTTTTTCTTTCTTTGTATTGGGATTATTATTCTCTCTTTTTTCACCCTTATCGCTTTTATCTATGGGTATTTTTACGATAGAGATACCTTGAACTTAGTCACACCTATTTATATCCAGATCTCTTTTGCCACTTATCTTATGATATTTTGTATCGCTTTGTGGGGAGTGTACAAAAAAATCGATGGGGCTCTTTACTTTTTAGTAGGTGAATCGGTTTATGTAATGAGCATGGCATATATGCTTTTTATTTTTGCAGGTGGGATGAATATTGCGTATTATACCTATTTTGCGATCCCAACAGCGATAGTTTTAGAGATGATATTTTTTGCACTTGCTATTGGGCAGAGGATAAAACGGATCAAAAATGAACTTGATGAGCAAAGATTTCTTTCACTTCAAGAGAGTTATTTTGAAAAATATAGTGGTATAGTTTCGAATATAGCCCATCAGTGGAAACAGCCTTTATCTTCACTCTCTGCAAGGGCAATGTATTTGCAAACCCTTGCTGGGATGAACCGTGATGATATTATCAAAATGGAGATTCTAGATACGGTACCAAAGATCAATGATACTTTAGAAACCCTTTCTAGCA
>JAGYNS010000216.1 GCA_018399655.1 Campylobacterales bacterium | reverse complement strand
TAATAAGCTAGATATCGACACAAATGCGGTTCTTGAAGCAGCAGGAACAAAGTGGAACTTCTTGCCATTTAAGCCAGGACTTGTAGGGGGACATTGTATCGGGGTAGATCCATACTATTTGACTCACAAAGCCCAAGAAGTAGGCTACAACCCAGAGATCATCCTAGCAGGAAGAAGGCTCAATGACAATATGGGAATCTATGTAGCCAATCAAGTGATAAAACTGATGATCAAAAAAGGGCATAAGATTGAGGGAAGCAAAGTATTAGTACTTGGTATCACTTTCAAAGAAAATTGTCCAGACATACGAAATAGTAGAGTGATCGATGTGATACGAGAGCTACAAGATTTTGGATGCAATGTAGATGTAACAGACTATTGGGCAGATTCAAAAGAAGTAAAAGAAGAATATGGTTTAGACCTAATCACCGATGACCAATTACCAATCACCAATTACAATGCAATAGTACTAGCAGTAGCTCATGATGAGTATAAAACACTAAGATTAGACAATCAAGATCAAGTAATCTTTGATATCAAATCTATCCTAGAAAATGCAGATGGAAGACTGTAGTTATTTATTGGGCAGAAGATAAGTTTGATGTCAACTATAGTAGCCATTTCACTTATCATACTTTTAGCACTGCTTATCCAAAATAAGATCCGTACATCATTTTTATTTTTTGGGTTAGTACTTTTATATTATTTTATCGATTTTATCTCTTTAGAGAAGATGCTTAGTGGTTTTATCAATAGCTCTTTGGTCACTTTACTTTTACTTTTGATCCTCTCTATAGTTTTTGAAAAAACATCCTATCTTACAATTTTATCTGAAAAAATATTTTCAAAGTCATACAATAAATCCCTTTTAAAACTCTCTTTGTTTACCTCTTTTTTCTCTGCTTTTTTAAACAATACAGCCGTCGTAGCTTCGATGATAAGTGTGATCAAGAAAAACACCTACCATAGCCCTTCAAAGCTTCTTTTACCACTTTCATATGCAGCTATTTTTGGTGGTACCATTACCCTTATAGGAACCTCCACCAATCTTTTGGTCAATAGCTTTATGATAGAAAATGGACTGGAACCATTGGCACTTTTTGATTTTATCTATGTAGGGGTGCCAATAGCTATTGTTGGTGCTTTTTCATTGCTATTTATCTCAAGATTTCTTCCAGATATCAAAACTTCTTTCGATATTGAAGAGTATTTTATAGAAGCTACAGTTGAAGAGGGTTCAAACCTTGTAGGGAAAAGTGTCACGCAAAATAAGCTTCGAAAGCTAGAGTATCTTTTTTTGAGTGAGATTTTAAGAGAGGGGAAGATCATCTCCCCCGTCACTCCAAATGAGATTATTCAGCAAAATGATAGATTACTATTTAGTGGTGATATCAAGCAGATCAATCTACTCAAACAATTTGACAAACTCAAACTTGAAAACCATACACACAACTTCAAAGATGAGCTAGTAGAAGTGATAGTATCAAATGAATCTACCCTTTTAGGTAGCACGATCAAAGAATCAAATTTTCGAAGCAAATTCAACGCTTCAGTGGTCGCTTTGAAAAGGGGAGATGAAAACCTCTCAGGAAAAATAAGTGAGATACCACTTCAAGTAGGAGACAACCTTGTATTATCCATAGGGAAAGATTTTTATAAAAGGGACAATATCAAGAAAAACTTTTTCCTCATAACTCAAATAGGGATCAATGATAAACTCAACAGCACCCAAAGTGCTTTGGTGGTACTAGGGTTTGTGGGAGTATTGCTCTTAAGTATTTTTGAAATTGTCCCCTTAGTAAAAGGACTTTTTGCACTTGTAGCACTTTGTGTGGTGATGAGCTTTTTGAAAGTAGAAGAGATCAAAAGACGCTTTCCCTATGAGCTTTTTTTAATCATAGGCTCCGCACTTGGTATCGCTTCCGTGATGATACAAAGTGGACTAGCAAACGACCTTGCAACACTTTTAGGATATCTATTTGGAGGATATGGGGTCTATGGTGCTTTTATAGCGATCTATTTGCTTACTTTTTTACTCACAGAAATGATCACAAACAATGCAGCAGTAGCCCTTGCTTTTCCCATAGCATACTCTACGGCTCTTAGCTTTGATAGCTCACTTACCCCTTTTATTATGGCAGTGGCATATGGAGCAAGTGCTAGCTTTATGATCCCTTTTGGATACCAAACCAATCTTATGGTATACAGTGTAGGTGGATACAAGATCAAAACCTTTATCAAAAGTGGAGCAGTAGTTTCTTTGGTGTATAGTACTCTAGTGATTCTATTAGTCCCTTTGGTATTTCAATTTTAAAATAGGAAAATATATGACACATAACATTGTCTGGCATGACCATCACATAACCAAATCTGACAGAGCAAAAAAAACCTCTCAAAAACCATGCATACTATGGTTCACAGGTCTTAGTGGAAGTGGAAAATCCACCATTGCCAATGCACTTGAAGAAGTGCTTTATAACAATGGTAATTTTACCTATTTATTAGATGGGGACAATGTACGGCACGGGCTG
>JAGYNS010000215.1 GCA_018399655.1 Campylobacterales bacterium | reverse complement strand
TTATTTTGATCTACTTTCACTGGCGTTGGGATTCCAAACTTGCCTGTGTGGGCGTTAGATAATTTATCCATCACCTCAACCCCAGCTGATCCCACTTTCATCAACTGTGCTATGTGATCATCAAAATTAAAGTTTACATTTGTAAGTGTAAAATATAAAGTCTCACTCATCACATCATCTACATTTTTTGTCTCACTAGGAGCCAGTTCATTCAAATGCTCTCTATAGGCACTCAAACCTTTGAGTCCAAAGATCATCGTATCTTGAAGTCTTGCTAGATTTTCATCTTTTCCACAAGTTCCTACAACCGCACCTGTGCTTCCACACCCATTTGGAGTACTCATCTCACATTGATAACAAAACATACTCATTATTACATTCCTTTTATTTTAAATTGAATTGCAATAGTAGCAAGCTTGAGAAGCTGTGTCATTGATATATGTCAATGGCATATATGAAAAAGTTTGGTAAGATCTCTTATTTAGCAAACAAAGGATACTTATGATCTATTTGAGTATAAAACTTCTTCATATTTTTTCAGTTTTGATCTATGGGGGATTTTTATTTACTGATAACCTTATATTAATGCGGATGAAAAAAACCCTTTCAAAACAGAAATATGAAGAGGTAAGAGGATATTTTAAAAATTTTACAAGAGCTATTGTCCCAAAAGCTTTGATCCTAGCAGTACTCAGTGGAATATATCTTTTTCATACAAGTTTTGGAACTATAAGTAATGATGGATTAACCAACTTTCAAATACTTCTTAGTATCAAAGCGATCTTAGGACTTTGGCTAGGGATTAGAGGTGTATTGCAGGTGTTTTTTGGGATACAACCTTTTGTGTTTAAAAGTCATAAGCTCCCTTTTATTTTAGTGATCATTATTGTGGCACTTTCCCAAATAATGTATGGGGTGTGAATCTATTATTTTTCTTCAACAAGAAAGCTCTTTTTGTAAAAACATTTTTATCATCGATAACTCTTTATAAAAACGATAGGAATAAAAAGCAAAGTTAAAAATGTCCCTACTATAAGTCCACCAATAACCACTGCTCCCAAAGGGGCAAGTCGCTCCATCCCTATAGCCCATCCAAGAGCTACGGGTATCATCCCCACACTTACACTAAAAGCGGTCATCAACACTGGTCGTGTTCGCACTTTTATACTCTCAATCATCGCATCTGCTGCACTAAGACCATTTTTTTGACTTTCAAGGGCAAAGTGTACAAGTAAAATAGCATTGTTAACAATCACACCAGCTAAGAGAATAAATCCTACCATCGCACTCATAGAGCTATGATAATCCAAAAGCAAAAGTATCCAAGAAGCTCCTGCAACTGTTAGTGGAATAGAGAGGATTATAACAATTGGGATTTTCAAAGATTCAAACATAGGAATCATCACCAAAAGAATAAGCACAAGCCCTATGGCTACACTTTTTACTATCCTACTTGAAGAGTCACTAAACTGTTCTATATCTCCTGTGTGTTTCATAGTAATATTTTGTGGGAGTTCTATATGGCTACTTGCTTTTTCAAAGTTTTTCATCACTTTTGAGAGTGCCTCTTTTTCCCTAAATCCTAATACATCAATTGTATAAGAAAGATTATCTCTTGTGATGATATTTGGCTCATACATTTGAGAAATTGTAGCGACACTACTTAAAGGGATCATTCCTACTTTTGAGGGAATAAGTATGTTTTTGAGTTTATTGATATTTTCAATTTGATTTTGTGCAACACTTACTCTTAGTGGAATACTAGTAGCATTTTGTACATCAAGCTTAGAGATAATCGCCCCTCTTAATATTGGCTGTAAGTAGCTAATAATCTGCTCATCATTGAGCCCAAAAAAGAGTGCTTTTTGATTATCTATATCCAAAGAATAACTTTTGGTATTCATATGCCAACTCAACGATGCCGTAACGATCCCTTTGGTATTTTGCATCGCTTTTAGATACTCTTGGGCTTTATTATAAAGTGCTTCAAAATCATCTCCATACAATGTAACATCAATAGTCGCTTTAATACTTGCCATTGCAGTTGCTCCTGCATCACTTACTTCAAAAGTATCTATATTGGGTATTTTTGCTATTTGTTTTTTCAAGTTTTCTTCAATACTCCAAATATCTTCTTCCCTTTCAAAACGGTTAATATAGTTTGCAAGGATCAAAATCTCCCCTATTCCCCCACCACTTCCAATACTTAAAACTCCAGCTTCAGAACCAATACTAGAAGAGACACTTTCCAGTTTTCCACTTTTTTCTAAGATACCCTCTACCTTTTCTAAAATCTCTTTTGAGTGACTAATGGTTAAATTTGGCTGTAATGAAATTTTTACTTTTACTCCTCCTGTATCCATAGCAGGCATCAGCTCTTGTCCAACAAGTGGCATCACTATTTTGACACTTATAAAAAAGAGTGCCAATAACGCTATAACATAACTCGCAAGTATAAGTTTACTTTTTAAAGAAAGTTCTATAGCATTGGTAAAAAATCCTACAAAAAAATTATTAAGCCCATCGCTTAGTTTTTGAAAAACTCTTTCAATAGTTTTCATCCCAT
>JAGYNS010000214.1 GCA_018399655.1 Campylobacterales bacterium | reverse complement strand
ATCATCACTTCAAGTTGTGGAAAATTTCGATTCAATGATATCGATTTTGGAGAGATTGAAGGAACAGGAATCCCTAGATATCTTGATCTTGGACAATGTAACGATAGCAATGGTGCCGTGGAGATTGCAAAAGCAGTAAGTGAGGCTTTAGATACTCCGATTAATGATCTGCCTATCTCTATAGTGCTATCTTGGATGGAGCAAAAAGCGGTGATTATATTACTAGCACTCTTTAGCTTAGGGATTCAAGATATCTATCTAGGACCAAAGCCACCACAGTTTGTCAATGAAGATATTATGAACTTTTTAGCCCAAAATTTCAATCTTCATCTTACAGGAGATGCCAAAGAAGATTTAGCAAAGCTTTTATTACCAAAAGCTGCATAAAAAAAGAAGCGAGTTTTTCGCTTCTTTTGAAACTTGAAAAAACTATTCTTTTGAGATCACAATATAGTAGTTCCCATCTTCCATGATACACTCTTGAAAACTATATCCAGAGATATCTTGTATTTTGTGTGCAAAAGGATACTCACTAGAAACTACGAGCTTATCTTCCCCTTGCAGCAGTTTTTTCCCCACAGAAATATTATGAAAAATATCATCTTCGCTTAAGTCTACCCCATCAAAACAAAAGTGTATATACCCCTCATTTTGAACTTTATAAAAATCTACAGTAGCAACTTCAAGTTTTATAACATCAGGTGGCAATACTTTTGATCCACTACATTTACAAGGTGCTTGAGCTGTCTTTTCCATATCAAAATCCTCCAAGTTTGGCTTTTACTTCATCGGTTGCCATAGTGATATTCCACACTGGTTCCCATACGAGATTGACACTTGCTTTTTCTACCTTTGGTAACTCTCGTAAAACAGCTTCTTCTACCCACTGCACTATCATCTGATGAAGAGGACACGCTTTGGTACTCAGTGTCATAGTGACCACCACTTCCATATTCTCATCACAAACCGCATCATAAATAAGCCCCATCTCCACAAGATTGAATCCTACCTCAGGGTCGTTGACTGTTGAGATTGCTTGAAAAATCTCCTCTTTGCTATACATGACTCACTCCTTAAAATTTATCATAAAAACTATATCTTTAAGCAAAAATATTGCACCAATAGATAAAAAACTAGCTCCTGCATAAAAAATACTATTTTGCTCTACTAGCAATCCAATCCCAACTACCAGCCAACCAAAAGCACTCATAAATAGTTGAAAGTTAGCACTTTTAAGTGGAACCATATCGGCAAGCATAGGTACTTTTTTCTTCCCTACAAATGGGGAAAATCTTTCAAACCACACTAAAAAAGGGATGATCTTGTAAAAATGTCCACTAATCAAAAATAAAACAAAACCAAAAGCAAACCACCCAATCGCTAAATATACTTTCTCATTTTGAGTTATAAAAGTGCTCAACCCAAGTATAAGCGAGAAAGAAAAAAATACAAAAGAGACAAGGATACTTTTAAGATAAATATCTTTTTCTATCCTTGCTCGTGTTTTATAGATGATCAAAATTTGAATACCATACAAAAACATTGCATACAAAGTGATCCCATATCCAAGTTGTTCGATGGTTTTGTTTTGAAAGATACTTGAAACTCCTACTAAAATTACCCCTAAGCTTAGCACGCCTAAAGCGATTTTGACCCATTTCCATGAGAATGAGTGGGAAAGCCAAAACATAGGCAGAAGAACTAAACTCATCCCCATAATACTTACCCCAACATACCCTATAAATACAAAGTAGATATGAGTTGTTAAAAACCTTTGAAGATCAACAGTTATAATTCCACTATATCCAAGAGCTAAAATGATCCCTACAATCAGACCTATAAGTAATAAAAAGTTAGCCAACAGAACACTAAAGCTTGTGAAGTTAAATTTTTTGACTTTTTTGAGTGTGAGGAAAGTTTCTAGCAAAAATATCCCAAAAGATACAAATGCCACCACCCCTCCAAAAGGAAGGAGCATAGGATAGTTTAAAAACCCCAATACCATCAAAATAGTCCCAAGTAAGAGTAGTGGATAAATCGCATAATAAAGCTCCACTGCAAAATGCTCCACCTCTAATACTACAGGGATCAGTTGAGCCATACTTCCAAAGATCACCATCATCACAAAACCTAGTAAAAAAAAGTGTGTAAAAGCTAATACCTCACTATGATGTGTGGTTAATTCAACGGTGTCTATAAAAAACAAGCTAAAACTGCACCCCATTAATACTATTGCCCCTATAAGAAAAAAAGGGGCTATTAGCTTAAAAGGTGGAGCAAAATTGGTAGAGATCTGCATCATATCTCCTAATGCCTACAAGTCCCGCCACTACAACTATTTTGGGTAAAATCTGTTGCATTGTTGCCATTTGTTTTTTTGGTAAAAGTGATTTTTGCTTTTCCATCCTCTGTAGTTTCCTCTTTGAAGTCAAAATCAGCTTCAATCTTTGGAAATAATCCCCCTGGAGATTTGTGATTTATCATTACAAGGCAAGAGTTTTCATCGAGTAGTTGCAATCCTGCCATTGCGTTGACCATAGGATCTGGTGGACCACATCTACTTGTATCAAAACTATAAGT
>JAGYNS010000213.1 GCA_018399655.1 Campylobacterales bacterium | reverse complement strand
AATATCTCATATTATTTCCTATTATCAAAGTTTTAGTAATTTTATGTTATTTTTACAAACCAATTTTATCACAAGAGGGATTAAAGATGAAGTATTTAGTAGTAGATGACTCAAAGATGGCACGGAAGATGATTATGAAAAATCTCTCCTTGGTTCTTCATAATGAAAGCCAAATCATAGAAGCACAAAATGGGCAAGAGGCAGTAGAGCTGTATAAGCAACACAAACCTACCATTTGCTTTATGGATCTTACTATGCCTGTGATGGATGGATTTGCAGCGATTTTGAAAATCTGTGAATATGACAATGAAGCAAAAATTATCGTCATTAGTGCAGATATTCAAGAGCTATCGATGCAAAAAGCGAAAGAAAATGGTGCTATAGGATTTATCAAAAAACCTGTAAGTGCTGATAACCTCAAATCGATGTTAACAACTTTAGGACTAATATAATGGACAAAAAAATAATACTTGATGAAGATCAAAAAGATTGCTTACAAGAGCTGATGAATATTGCGTATGGATTTGCTACCGCTTCTATCTCTCAGATTTTAGACAAATTTGCTACTCTTAGTATCCCAAAAATAAATACCATCTGTTCAGAAGAGCTTAATGAGTATCTTAACCAAAAACTTCATAGCAATAAACAATACTATATTAGCAATCAACTTGTCAATGGAAACCTAAGTGGAGAAAATATTTTTCTCATTGATGAAGATTCTGGCTATAATTTAGCCAAAGAGTTTGATCTAGAAGATGATGAGATCGATGAAAATGAGATCAAAGATATTGTATTGGAGATCACTAATATCCTCTCAAGTGCCACTTCAGGAAAACTTGCTTCTTTGATCAACGCAACGGTCTCATTTAACTCACCTCACATCACAAAAATCGAATCACTAGATCAGTTTGACAAACGATTTGAGAGTGAATATGCCCATGTGATTATTATTGCTACTGAGCTTAACTTTAAAGATCAAAATATCAAAGGGGAGCTTATGATCCTTACAAGAGAGGAGTCCTCAATATATCTTCAAGAAGCACTTACAAAAGTGCTTGATGAGCTATAGGAGGGTATAATATGGATATAAACAATAATGTAATCTTTGATACAGTAAACAACGGGATCATTATCCTTGATGAAAATCTTACTATCAAAGCTTGGAACAATTGGCTAGAGATATTTACCAATATCAAGGAAAATGTCGTAATAGAGAAAAATATTTGTGAGCTTTTTTCAAATATTAATACCAAAAAACTCAAACGGAAAGTAAAAGCGGTACTTGTGACCCAAAACCCCTCTTTTATCTCCCTTGATACCAATGACTATCTTATCGATATCCCTGTAAGTAATATTACCAATAAGATATTTTCATCAATGAAACAAGAGGTGACCATATTGCCTTATGATATAAAGAAAAAACTTGTATGTATCTATATCTATGATGTAACCCCTTTATCTGAAGTAAACTACAAACTTCAAAAAGCCAATGAGGAGCTTATCGATATGTCTCATCGTGATCCTTTGACACACATCTACAATAGACGCTACTTTGCAGAGCAATCTTCAAAAATCTTGGCTTTTGCAAAGCGAAACAATATCCCACTGACTATTTTAATCCTTGATATAGATAAATTTAAAACTATCAATGATACTTATGGGCATTTTGTAGGGGATGAAGTGATCATAAGTGTAGCGCATACATTAGGAAAACATATCAGACAAAGTGATATAGTAGCACGATTTGGTGGGGAGGAGTTTGTGATGCTACTTCAAGATTGTGATCTTGAAAATGGGAAACTTGTAGCAGAGAAAATAAGAGAAGATATCAAACAATCACAAGTAGAGACAGCAAGTACAAAACTTAGTAACTTTACTATAAGCATAGGGGTCGCTCAATACCATCAGCAAAAAGATAACGACAACCTAGAATACACCTCATCTAGAGCTGATGAAGCATTGTATAAATCAAAAGAGAATGGAAGAGATCAAACAACACTAGCTCTCTAATGCAACTTAGTTGCATTTAAGCTTTTTTCCTTTATACTTCGAAAAACAAATGCAACTTAGTTGCAATAAGGAGTATATTTGAAAAAAATAGTAATAAGTTGTTTGTGTGCTACCTCTTTAGTGATTGCAAGTAATGAAGTTTCACTGACTGGTGGGAAAAAAGATTATTCAAACTCTATGACAAAAGTGGATGGAAAAACTTTTAATCTCAACCTATCACATAAGTACGAAAATGGCAAAATATCTTTAGGGTATTTAAAAGATGATGTGAAAAGAACACACTCTATTTCAAAAGCAGATCTTCCTGATTTGCATGTAAAAAAATACAATGGTTCTTACCAACACTTTATCAATAAAAAACTTGACCTAAAAGCAAGCTATATTAAGATCATTGATAATCTTGCCCCAACCGATCAAGGGAAAGTTTATGGAGTTGGTGCTGGATATAAGTTTGGCAAAGGGTTTGGAGCTAAGATAGATTATTATAGAAGTGATTATAACCCTTTTAATGTAAACCAATATGATTTAAGTTTTTATAAAGGATTTAAGCTAGGTGAAGCAAAAGCAAAAGCAACCCTTATAGCTA
>JAGYNS010000212.1 GCA_018399655.1 Campylobacterales bacterium | reverse complement strand
ATATTTTTGTTTGAAACCCAAGGGGCTCAAGCCACTGTTGCATCTGCTTAGCAACGGTATCAACCCCTCGTTTATTTTTCGTATAGGAGTTGATTTTACAAATTTTTTGAAGATCTTGAAGATACTGCATTGTGTACTCATTTTCATATTAGCTTGTTATATATTATTGCATAAAACCTAATATTATACTGAAGTACAACTTAATAGAGTCCTTTATTTGAACTCTGAAGATCCGCTATGCTCATCTTGTCGCGGATCAAGCTCTGGAAGCTCAGCTCCAGAGGCTACTGGCATATTGACAAAGGTGCTAAGATCATCATCTGCGATTCTCTCTTTTGAGAGTGAATAAAGGTACAAAAAACCACCAAGCAAGGCAAAACTAGCAAATAAAAAATAGCTACTCAAACTCAACCCAACCCCAATAAGAAGAGGTGATACAAAAGATCCAATACCGTAAGTAAAAAGCAAGGTTCTACTTATCTCTACAATATCTTTATTTTCATCAACCACATCATTAGCTCTTGCAACGGCGAGTGGATAGAGTGAAAATATAGTAAGCCCTAGTAAAAACCCTAAAATATATAATGGTACACTATAAGATGAGAAAAAAAGTAAAAGCAAAGAGACCATAGCTGTAGACAATGCACTCAAAGCGATCAGTTTTCGTCGTCCATATTTGTCTGAAAGAAGACCTATTGGCCATTGAGATACAAGACCCCCTACTAAAGTTATAAGCATAAAGTATGAAACCACCTCAATGGAGTGGTTTTGGATCAAGATATATACAGGAATCATGGTAAAAAAACCACCTACAAAAAAACCTCCAATAAAACTAGAAACCGTAGCTAGTGGCACAATAGCAAAGATTTTTGGCATACTGTATTTTTCAAAAGGGGTTAACCTTGGCTCTTGAATTTTAGTAAGTGCAATAGTCACAACTGAAAACAAAACTAAAATAGAACCAATAGTAAAAATAAATTGACGAAAATGCTCATCGATATTTAAAAACAACTGCCCAATAGCGGTTGAGAGATAAAAGATAATGGTATAAATTGCTAAGATTTTTCCACGATCATCTTCACTACTTTTTTCATTGAGCCAACTTTCAAGGATAATCAAAAGCCCATAAAAAGCAAATCCTGAAATAAATCGTAAAAATGCCCATAAAAACTCATTGAAAAAAAGTGAATGGAGTAAAAAAGAGACCACCATCAAAGAAGCAAAAGCCGCAAAACTTCGTATATGCCCCACGGTGGAGATGATTTTTTGGCTAAAAACAGAAGAGCTTACTGCTCCTAAAAAAAATGCAGCGTTGATGATCCCAATAACAGTATTTGATATCCCTATATCTTTGAGATATACCCCTACAAAAGTAAGGATCATCCCATATCCAATAGCTAAAAAACCAATAGCTAAAAAGAGTGATGATATAGGAAAAATTATCCTTTTGAGTGCCATAAACGAGTTCCTTTTTTGAAGTCCAGATTTTTTAGAATTGTACTACAATTAAGATAATTTCCCTGTAAAAAAAGAACCATTTTTAGAAGCGATTGGGTATAATCTCAAAAATAACAAGAAGAGGTAAAAACAATGGAGCATAGTATCGATAAAATAGAGCTTTGTTTTTTGACTCATGAGGATCATAGTGCGGTGTGTGAATTAATGAAAGATGAGTATAAACATCTTCAAGATTCTACATGGGAGTATGAGGAGTTAGGTGCACTCATTGATAAGTTCCCAAAAGGTCAAGTAGGGATCAAAATAGATGGGAAGCTTGCAGGATTTGCATTATGTATAGTAGTAGATTATTCACTTTTTGATGATATGCACACTTATAAGCAGATTACAGGTGGATATACATTTAGCACTCACAATCCACGAGGTGATATTTTATATGGAATAGATGTATTTATCAGTAAAAAATATCGAGGATTAAGGCTTGGAAGAAGGCTGTATGATTATCGAAAAGAGTTATGTGAAGAGCTAAATCTAAAAGGGATTATTTTTGGTGGAAGATTGCCAAACTATCAAAACTATGCCAACGATATCTCCCCAAAAGAGTATATTCAAAAAGTAAAAGCAAAAGAGATTCACGATCCAGTATTAAACTTTCAATTATCCAATGACTTTTATGTCAAAAGAATTATTAAAAACTATCTTGAAGGGGATATCCAAAGTCACGAATATGCAGCACTTTTAGCGTGGAATAATATCTACTATACAAAACCTAAAAAAAATCCAAATACCCAAAAAACAGTGATACGACTAGGGCTTATTCAGTGGCAAGTACGACCTTATAATAATATCGAAGAGGTACTTGAACAAGCAGAATTTTTTATTGATGCTGTATCAAACTATAGAAGTGATTTTGCCCTTTTCCCTGAGTTTTTTAATGCCCCACTTATGTCAAAATACAATCATCTTAGTGAAGCTGATGCAATAAGAGAACTTGCAAAATATACCAATCGATTTAAAGAGGAGTTTTCAAAACTAGCAGTTTCTTATAATATCAATATAATTACAGGAAGTATGCCAGAACTCATTGATGATCACTTGTACAATGTAGGGTTTTTATGTAAAAGAGATGGAAGTGTAGAAAAATATGCCAAAATACATGTAACACCA
>JAGYNS010000211.1 GCA_018399655.1 Campylobacterales bacterium | reverse complement strand
TGACTATGGACATGATGCTTTTTTGGTTGAGATTGAGAAGTTTTCAGATAAAGTTGTAGCGATGTTGGAGGGGAAATATGAGTGAAAATAGTGAGAGTATAAATGAGATAGTATCGTTTGAAAAAAAAGTTGAAGAGGCACAAAAACTTTTGGAACAACTTGTTGATCCAAAAATCACTTTAAGTCAAAGTGTATCAGTGTACAAAGAGGGGATGGAAAAGCTTCAATCAGCTCAAAAATTACTAGATGAGGCAAAACTTCAATTTGAAGAGTTGTCTCAACCACAAAGGTAAAAACTATGAAAGGGAGAACTCGTAGTTTTATAGAAGATTTTGTTGTTCTTATGATCATTGTTGTTGTAGGGGTACTTGCATATAACTTTTTTTTAAGTGATGATCCAAAAGACTCTTTAGAGGAACCTGTAGTAGAATCGATGGTGGTAAAAAAAGGGACGGTAAAAAGCTCCTCTGTGGATGACAATGAATCTGAACCTACAAAAGAGATAAAACAGACCCAAGAGGAAAATGTCTCTATACACATAGAAAGTGAAGCACCAACTAATCAAACTGAGACTGAGATTGTGACTGAGAAGATTGTAGAAGATAAACCTGTAAAACAGATTGTTACAAAACAAAAAGAGATAACAATAGAAGAGGAAACTGTCGCAAAAAAAGTAGACCCTCAAAAAATAGCACAGTTTGTCAAAGATGTTGATATAGGAGATTTAAGAAAATTTAAAGAGCAAACAAAAGAAAAAATAAGAGAAAAAATTGAAATTGATCCAAGTAATACAACAACCCAAGAGCTAAAGATACGGATCACTGTATTAAAAAGTGGTGAGTATGAGCATTTGACATTTCAAGGGGGAAGTGAAGAGCTTTTTGAAAAAAACAAGGAAAACATCACAAGTATATTCCCTGTAGAAATAACCCCATCTATTGCTGGAGATTTCCCACGCTATTTGCGGTACACTTTTACTTTTAACCCTTAAGAAGTGTGTATAACGATCTTATTTCGCCCAGACTCTTTCGCGTTGTAAAGAGCTGCATCTGCTAGTTTAAATGCATCTAAAAAGTTTATAGAGTGTTCTGGGTTTGTATTTACCCCAATAGAAACCGTGATATATAAATAGTTACCATCTTTTAACAAGAATTTATTTTTTTGTATATTTTTAAAGATACGATTGATCACATCAAGTCCATTTTCAAAACCACCCTTTTGTTTTTTAGACAAGATGATAAACTCCTCTCCTCCATAACGGATCACAATATCCTCATTGGCTCTTGTGGATAGTCGAATCGTTTTTGCAATCTCTTTGAGTATCTCATCTCCCACACTATGTCCATAGGTATCATTGATCTTTTTAAAGTGATCAATATCTAGTGTTGCTAAAATATACTCTTCAAGGTTTATAGTATGTTGATACTCTTGTAGATAGTTTCTATTAAATACATTGGTAAGTTTGTCGGTGTATGCAGTTTTTTTAATACGGGAGTATCGAAATGATTGAATGAGTAATATGGCCCCAAATGCAATGATTGTACAAATGATAAATATAATGATCTGCTTTACTAAAGTGATGATTTGACTGATCTGTTCTGTTTTTGTGATAGAAAAATCAATAGTAAGAATAAGTTGCACCTCACTATTTACAATAAATGGCTCTAGGTAAGTAATAGAGAGTTGTTGGAGTATATCGTGCTGAATCAAAAGAGGTTTTTTTTGTTCATACACTTGAAGATATTTGGAGCTTTCCACATCAAATTTTTGATCAATAAAAGCTTTTGAATTATCACTTGCACCATCTCCTAAAAAACGAAACACCCCATTGTTATCTTTGTAAAGGATATATGCATATTTAATATTATTGGTAATGAGTGTTGATAGTTTTTCATCAATAGTTTTTTGAAGGTTTAAATCATCTTTTATGCGCTTTGGATAATTTGTAGAGGAACCTAAATCTTTTTGGATAGATTCTTTCGTATTTTTGGTTATCGCTATTATATCACTTGTGGTTATATCAAGCATCTTTTGTTCAAATTGCTCTTGCACTTGATTGACACCATATAAAATAAATAGCAATCCAAAAGTAACCACAACAGAAAAAAGTATAAGAAAAAATCGATTAGTAAGAAGTGTGTAACTTTTCATCTTATATCCTCTATAAATTGTTGATATTCTTGAGGGAGACTGATATTTTTTTGTGACAGTCTATCTTTGATTAAAACAATATTTGGTCTACTTTTACTCCAAAAAAAAGCTCCAATAAAGTGATTGTTGTTTTTTAGTTGCCGATAATTATTTGTCAGAATAAATTGGTTGGAATTTTGGGTACATTGAAGTTCATCTTCACTTTTTATAAAAATAAAATTTGCTTCTTTACAAGAGTTTACTAAAAGAGTCTCTTTCCCATAAATTGTTTTTTCCAAAGGGGTGATTGCTGGTATAAAAAGCTTAATTTGTTGATCTTTCATGATATCTTTCGCTATTTTAAGGACAATTTCTGCTTCTAGCTCAGTCTCTTTGGTATACTCTTCAACCAAATAGGTATAGTTATTTGCCCATATAAAAGATGTAAAGATGGTGAGTAATAGAAGTAATCGTATCAAAATAGCCACCTTACACTGAAGGT
>JAGYNS010000210.1 GCA_018399655.1 Campylobacterales bacterium | reverse complement strand
TATTATGGTTGTTTTGATGTTTATGCTTGTTTTGGTGGTAAATGTTGCATTTTATGCACAGTTTAAATTTAAAGTATCTTATACAGGAACGGTACCTGTGGATCATGTCCTTACAGAAGAGAAGATAAAAGATACTGAACCTTTTGAGGAGGAAACTGAAACTAAAATTGAAACTATAGAAGAAGATACAAAAGAGGTTGTCCAAGAGGTTGAAAAAGAGTTTATCACCGCTGGCGTTGATCTTAAAACATCTGATCAAAACCTTTCACGACAAGAAAATATCGTCCATCTTGATTGGATGGTTGTACAATATATGTCCAATGAGATCATCCTCGATCAAATGACCATAGATATGATAAAAGCATTTATAGAAAAAGCAAAAAAAGAGTTGCCAAATCACACCGTATCTATCTATACTTCAGAGCCAAAAGAGCAAACAAGTGCAACGGTTGCAAGACAAATAGGACTTTCAAGGGCATTAAATATAAGAAATCTATTAAGAACTTTGAATTATCCTAGAAAAGATGTTATTGTAAACCTTAAAGCAGAGATACCAAGTGACAAAAAGGTTGACCATATCCCTGGATATGTAGTTATCACACTCAATCAAAAAAGGTAAGCTATAAAGATGAAAGCAAATATACTCAAATTAATTTTTAGCTTCACTATTATTTTAACTTTTCTTGATGCAAAAGAGGTTTTAAAAGAGGATGTAGATAAACAGCTTCCAATGATTAGTGTCGCAAGCTTTACTTCCCAAAACAATGCTAAAAACCTTGCAAATAAACTTCATGAAACTTATGATATCTATACAAGGTTTCAAAATGAAATATACTACCAATTTATTGTAAATATAGATCCAAATGAGAAAGATGAAGTTTTACAGCAGATGCAAAAAATAGTTCCTGATGCATATTTTATTAAAAAAGATGACTTTGAATATGGTATTAAATTTTTTAGTGATGTTCAGATTCCAGAGACTTCAGATGTTTTTGAAAATACAGAAATAGAAGAGGTTTCTTTAAAAGAACTTTTTTTAGAAAAAGATGATACTGAAGAGTCAAAAAATATCGAAAAAAAAGAGAGTATTGAAAAAAAAGATGAAGAGATCTATACACAAGAGGAGTATGAGATAGATGGACTTATCAAAGTAGATCTTATCGATGCTGTACTTCAAACACTCTCAAGAAGCTATAAAGTTCAAGCGGCAAGGGAAAAGCTCATCCAAGCAAAAAAAGATATCGATATTGTTAGTGCAGATTTTAAGCCATCAATTAATGCTGGATACAATATTTCAAGAACAAGAAGAGAACCAGGAGATGAGGATGCCAATGGTCAACTAAGTAACAAGAAAGAGTTCAACGATGAAAGATTTTCTTTAACGCTGGATCAAAATGTCTATGCAGGGGGAGAATCAAACGCAAAACTAAAAAAAATAAAAATAGACTATTTAACTGCTAAAAATACTTACCGTAGCTTGATTGAGAGTGAAGTATCAAAAGCAATCAGCTCATACTTTGATATTGTTTTTCGAAGAGAAGCCCTTGAGGTCAATAAGAAAAATATCGAACAACTCCAAACTATATTTGATCTAGTTCAAGCTAAATTTGAGAATGGTGCCCTTTCTGTTGGAGAGTTGAGCAATGTAGAAGCAAGTATTGCCAATGCAATGAGTCAACTCTCCCAAACAGAATCTCAATATAACAATGCTATTGAATACTACAAGTTCATCACTGGAAATATGTTTGAAGACACTTACCCATATCAAAAAGAGGTTGATATAACTATAGAAGACTTTGAAGTTGTAAAGCAAAATGCCCTTACACAGAACAATAAACTAAAAAACTTTGATTATCTAATAGCTTCTAAAAAACACTCTTTGCAAATGGCGGAATCTGCCTTTAGACCAAAAGTAGATTTCCAATTAAGTGCTAGTAAGATTACCGATAAGGAAGACTACCAATATGAAGAAGATGAGTATATGGCTCGATTGAGCGTAAGCTATAATCTTTATAATGGTGGAAGAGACAAAGCATCGTATTTGCAAGCTTATTCTGCAATTCGTGAAACAAAGTATGAAAAAGAGGCAGAGATAAGAGAGATTATTTGGAATTTGGAAAAACAGCACACTTCTTTAGTCTCATTACAAGAGAGTATTAAAAGTATCAAAGATGAAGTAATTTCATCCCAAAAAATGGTAGATGCTTACTGGGAAGGGTTCCGTTACGGGGAGCAAGACCTATATATTTTATTGCAAGCACAAAGACAACTCAACACAGCACAACTTGACCTCATAGATAGCCAACTTGGAAGAAATTCAAACTTTTTTAAAATTTTAGAAGTAAGTGGGAGACTCATAGAATACTTTGATATAGATATTGACAATACTAACTTTTTGGATATGGCTAAAGGAAGGTACCTTCAAAGAGTTCGTGCTATTGAAACAAATAAAGAGTACTCTAAAGTCGCTGAAGATGATAATACTACAGAAGAAGAGGAAAGTGTTTTAGAAGAAAAAAGTGTTTCGGAAGAAGATGAAACTGTTTTGGAAGATGAGAGCTTTTCTCTTCAAGATTTTTTATCTTTTAGTGAAATGTTTTTAATTCAAGAGAGTCAAGACTACACTATAGTATTTGAAGATTTCTTAAATATTTATGAAGTTTTA
>JAGYNS010000021.1 GCA_018399655.1 Campylobacterales bacterium | reverse complement strand
AGTGCCCTTTGGCAAGTCCACCAATAGCTGGGTTACAGCTAGCAGCTCCTATTTGCTCTACAAGCATTGTAACAAGAAGTGTTTTTTTACCCATCCTTGCACAGCTTAAAGATGCCTCAATACCAGCATGTCCACCACCAACTACTATTACATCATATCTCATTATTTACCTTGATAGTTTATTCAATAGTGTATTATAGTATATTCGTTGTTATTAGTAGATGAAATAACTTTAAGTATTGTTAGAATATACTACAAATATAAATTTTGATAAGGTGTTTCAAATTTCAAATCATATATTTTATTTAAAAGATTCTTGGGAATATCATACTTTGCAGAAGTATATCCAATCTTTAGAAAGCTTTTTTCAACAATCTAAAACTACTGATCAAGTTGTATTTGACTTTTCAGACCTTCACAGGATAGATTCTTCTGGAATTATTTTACTCATACGGTATATTCATCTTTTTGAAAATAGCAACATCGAAGTAAAGATTCAAAACATCTCACAAAAACATCAACATATGCTTGAACTTTATACACAAAACTACACCCACAAAGATTATGCAAAAACCACAGTAAAACCAAATCCAATATATACTTTAGGGAAAGAGACAAGCTCTTACTTTCATGCAACACAAAACTTTCTTACATTTATTGGGCGTATTTTTGTGATGTTTTTGTACTCTTTAAGACACCCTAGCAAAATAAGACTCAAAGCCACTATAGCTCAGATGGATATAGCGGCAATCCATATTTTACCAATTATTGGATTGTCTTTATTTTTAGTTGGATTTGTAACAGCTTATCAAGGAGCAGAACAACTTGGGCGATTTGGTGCGTCTATTATCGTTATTGAGATGTCTACCATGTCGATGTTTAGAGAAATTGCTCCATTTTTAGCAGCGGTAATTGTAGCAGGGAGAAGTGCTTCTTCATTTACCGCACAAATTGGAACGATGAAGATCACTGAAGAGATCAGCGCTATGAAAACCATGGGCTTTGAGGTGGATCACTTTTTATTTATCCCTCGTATTTTGGCTTTGGTTATTGTGATGCCTTTGATTGTTTTTTTTGCAGATATGGCTGCAATGCTAGGGGAGATGGTGGTGATCAAGCTTCATTTGGGGATCCCTTTTACCCAATTTATTGACAGAATTTATGAATATATGGAGATACGACATATCCTTTTAGGACTTCTAAAAGCCCCGCTTTTTGGTTTTTTAATCGCTATTATTGGATGCTATAGAGGATTGCAGGTACAAAAAGGGACTGATATAGGAAGATATACTACTAAAGCAGTTGTTGATGCTATTTTTTGGCTTATCATTATCAATGCGTTGATCTCACTTTTATCCATTGAGCTAGGATTTTAATATGATCAAAGTAAAAAACCTCTCCACTTCATTTGGTAAAAAAGTTGTTCATGACAATATAAGCCTTGAGGTACAAAAAGGGGAGATCTATGGTATTTTAGGGGGAAGCGGGAGTGGGAAAACTACCCTAGTTCGACAAATTATTATGCTGGACTCTATTCAAAGTGGCACCATAGAGCTTTTTGGGAAAGATATCTCCCATTTAAATTATGAAGGTCGTAATAATATCAAAAAAAACTGGGGAGTGCTTTTTCAATTTGGAGCTTTGTTTTCTTCACTCAATGTACTTGAAAATATCTGCTTACCTTTAAAAGAGAATAGCAAACTTCCACAAAATCTTATTGAAGATATCGCCTTTACAAAGCTAAAAATGGTAGGGCTTGATGCTGATGTGGGTTTATTGTCCCCTGAGGAGCTTAGTGGTGGGATGAAAAAGCGTGTGGCGATCGCTAGAAGTTTAGCCCTTGATCCTGAGATTTTATTTTTGGATGAGCCAACTTCTGGACTTGATCCAGTGAGTGCCAAAGCTTTTGATAATCTTATTTTAGATCTTCGAGATATGTTGGGACTAACCGTTGTTGTGATAACCCATGAGCTCAACACCATAAAAACAGCCCTTGATAAATTTTGTATTATTCATCAAGGGAAGCTTCTTATGGATGGTAGCTACAATGATGCATTAAATGAAAAAAATGATATAATTGATAAATTTTTAAAAATACAAAGGTAAGTTTTGGAAAATAAAGCAAGGTATACATTAGTGGGGCTTTTTTTAGTTTTATTTGGTGTTGCTATGGTTTCATTTGTACTTTGGCAAGCGAGATACTCTACAAATAACAACACTCTTTATGAATATAGGCTCTATACCACTTCAAGTGTAGCAGGTCTGAAGGAAAACTCTTTTGTTGAGTATAAAGGTCTAAAAATTGGAACGATTGATGCAATAAATATCAATCCAAACAACATTGAACAAATAGAGATAATCTTAAGCATATCCAATCCAACCGTTATCAAGCAAGATAGCTTTGCCACTATTGCTTCACAAGGGATCACTGGAAATAAACATATCGAAATAGATGGGGGAACCACCAAAACTCAAATGCTAGTCCCAAAAAGTGGAAGCTATGAGACTATCCCACTTCAAGCATCTTTTTTAGACAATCTTACCAATGAAGCAGGAGATATTACTAAAAACATCAATAGTACTTTACAAAAAATAGAATCGATGCTCAATCGGAACAATCTTCAAAGTATTGAAAATATCCTTACAAATCTAAGCAGTGGTACCAAAACAATAGAACCTACAATGAAAAATCTCAATGAAACTCTTCTACAGATGCAGCACCTACTGGAAAATAATGTAGAGGGTACCTTTACAAAACTTGAAAAAGTGATCGAAAAAGATACCGTACAAACACTTCAAGGGATCGATACCCTTACACAGCAATGGAGTGGGCTTTCGCAAGATATCAAAGTGGTTTTAAATAATGAAGTAAAAACCCTTCTCAATCAAGCAAATATGACCCTTCAAGAGGGAACTGGACTACAAAGACTTATCTCAAATATCGATACCACTTTGGATAAGATAAACACCACGCTAGATGGGCTCAATGAAAATGGAGGGGATATGATCTTTAAAACAAGAGATGTGAAGTATGGACCACAGGAGGATACCAATGAATAAAACACTACTTTTGAGTTTTTTTACAATAGCCATCTTTTTTCAAGGATGTATCTCTGTAACCAAAGAGCTCCCGGCACTTACTACTTATACTCTCTCTTTGGATCAAGAAACTCCCTACCATAAAACCAACCTCAACCAAAATGTCTCAATCACTATTAATGAACCAAAAGCGTTAAGTAGTGTCAATACAAAATTGATCTCATACTCTAAAAACTTTCAAAATGAAAACTATGCATTGAGTAAATGGAGTGATTCCCCTACGAAAATGCTCCAAAATGCAATGGTACAATACCTCAGCAATAGTGATGATTTTGAATTTGTCAGTAGTTCAAGACTCAACTTACATACGCACTACAAAATTTTAAGTGAACTCGATAGTTTTGAGCAAAAGTTTATCGCTGATAAGTCTTATGCTACACTTCAAATTAGAGTTTTTTTGATCAACTCAAAAGAGCTTTATTCAAAACAGTTCCAATACACCCAAGAGTGTAAAGAGTCAAATGCAAAAGGCTCTGTGGAAGCGCTTAATGTCATTACCAATAAGTTTGTACGCGATCTTCATATATGGATTGCAAAAAGCTTGAAGGAGTGATTACTCAGCTTTTATTTTTATATTAATATCATCTACAATAGTATACCCAACATTGTGAGAGTTTAATATCTCGATAATTTCTAACTCCTCTTTGAGTTTTTGGTGGTTTTGTTTTTTGCTTGTTGAGTATATAGTTAAACTCTCATGGTCATACTTATAATTTGGAAATTGTCTTAAAATATCATCAAGTATTGGTACTATATCCCTAAAATTGTTGGTTGGGATATACTTACAGGTATAGTTGTCAAAATTATCGATTATCTCTACAAACTCTTTTACTTCAATGGGCTTTAGTAATCTTTTTTTATTGTACAACCCTACACACTCTTCACACACTACATTATTTAAAGGGCATAACAAATCACTAATAATGAGTATTTTTTGTTTGGGATTAAGCTCCACTATCTTTTCACAAAACAATCTATTTTTCTCTATTGAAGAATCAACAATAACTATATCTATAGCGTTCTTTTGATACTGTTCTAGTGTATAGTCTGTTGCAATAATATTATAAGCTTTTGCTTTTTTAATATGTTCTAAATAGGATACTGTGAGCTCATCTGTGTCAATTAATAATAAATTCATCGCGGAATTATACCACATTAATGTAAGATAATAGTCATATTTTGTATGGTTTGTAGTATTTATTTTACTTTTGTAAAGATTTGTAGCATTTACCTACATGTATGATAATCTTAATCTTAAATTTATCCATTACTTTTATCTATTAGTTAATCAAATTTAATATTTATGCTAAAATTTTCATCCTAAAATCCTTTAAGGAGTATGTTTTGACAAGTGTTTTATTAGAATTTTCAATGTTCCCAACTGATGTGGGAGAGAGTAAAAGTGCTTATGTAAGTGAGGTGGTAAAGTGTGTACGGGAAAGTGGGTATGACTATCAGCTAACCCCTATGGCTACTATTGTAGAGTGTCCTAGTATCTCTGAAGCATTCAATCTTGTAAAAGAGTGCTATGAAGTACTTGAAGCAAAAGATTGTAACCGTATCTACTCAGTATTAAAATTTGATATCAGAAAAGGGAAAAAGAATCGACTTGTAGAAAAAATAAAATCAGTTGAAGATCATATAGGAGAGGTTTCTAAATAAGCTTCCCTATTTCATTTTCATTGTAAATAGTTATTCTATAATCTTTGAGTAATTGTGCTGTTACTCCCATTCCATCAACTCTTGTTTTGGTAAATGTACCATCATTTACCTTTTCATTTGAACAAGATGGGGAGTTTGCTTTAAGAAGAGCTATTTTTATACTATTTTCTTGACACACTTTTAATGCAATACTAGCCCCCTTTACAAACTGGAGCGTTTTATCTATCCCATCTTTATTAATAACTTTGAGTGGTGCTTTTGAACTTATCTCACAAGGCGTTCGTGGCGTTGGCAACCCACCATCAACTTCTGGACACACTGGATAAAGTTCATATTTTTCTTCTAGCACTTTTAAAATTCCCTCATCAAGTGCATTATGTGAACCATTATACTTTACTAAGTTACCTAAAAAACAACTACTAATTAAAAGCTTCTCTTTTCCCATTTAATTATCCCTAAAATAAAAAACCCCTACATAAAATGCAGGGGTAAAATCTCTAAAATTGATTTTAGCAAAGATAAAAGCGTGTTTGACGAAGGAGTTTACTTTTAGTAAATGACTAAGGAAATAAACTCTTTTTTCAAAGCTAGAATCAATTTTTAAGTTCGAGCTTCCTCTCTTCGTTGCAGATACTCCCAATCAGCATCTACTCTTTTTTGCCACTCATCTATTAAATACTCATTTTCAGGTTTAAATAGATGCTTAAATCGTGGTTGAACCCCTAAGTAATCTCTCACTGGAACAATATTTTTTGGTCTATATGTGATATTTAACTCTCGACCATCAATAATCTCATACAATGGGAATACTAATGAATCTGTAGCCATATCAGACACCTCAATTGTTTGGTGAATTGGGAACTTCCACTCAGTCGTACAAGCAGACATTGCATTGATATATACAGGTCCTTTTGTATCAAATCCTTTTTGAATCTTTTTCACCATATCTTTCCACTTATTTGGAGCAACTTGCGCTACATATGGAGACCCGTGAGCTGCCATAATTTGCATCATATCTTTTTTATGTTGCTTTTCACCATAAGAGTGGCTACCAGCAGGAGCTGTTGTAGTACTTGACCCAATAGGAGTTGAAGATGATCTTTGACCCCCAGTATTTGCATATACTTCATTGTCAAGACATACATACATCATATCGTGACCTCTTTCAAAACATCCAGAGATCCATTGGAAACCGATATCATAAGTTGCACCATCTCCACCAAATGCTACAAATTTTGGCTCTGGTGAGCTAGGATCAATTCTCCCTTTTTTTCTTAATGCTCTATTTGCAGTTTCAGCTCCAGCAATCGCTGTAGATGAGTTCTCAAATCCAATATGGATCCATGAACAATCCCATGATGTATGAGGATAAATTGCCGTACAAACTTCCAAACACCCAGTTGCAGCAGATACTACTAAGTTGTCATTTGTTGCATTTAATATCTCTCTTACAATAATTGAGTGGGCACATCCTGGACACAATACATGTGCCCCTTCAAATCTCTCTGCCGCAGTTGAGAAAGTTTTTAGATTCTTTATTTGCTTGTTCCCTTGCGGTTTATTTAGTAAACTACTCATTTTTTTTCCTTACACACTATAGTATTTTAATTCAGGTCCTCGAACACCAATCCATCTTTGGATCGCACCATCTAGTTTTCCTGCGTCTGCTTCTTTTTGAGCATGTCTATATATATCACTTAGATTTGCAATATTGATATCTCTTCCACCTAATCCATAAATAATATTACTTAAAACTGGTCTTGCATCTGTGTTAAATAATGAAGCTGCTACATCATTATATAGCAACCCTGTTTGTCCACCCGGTGAAGATCTATCCATACAAACTACCGCTTTTGCATTTTTAAGCTTATCTGCTAACATATCAAGTTGTGTTGGTCGAAATACTCTTGGCATAAGAACACCCGCTTTAAGTCCCTCTTCTCTCATTTTGTCACAAGCAACTTTTGCTGTTTGATATGTAGTTCCCATACAAACTATAATAACTTCTGCATCTTCAGTTTTATGAGTCTCTATTAAGTTGTACTGTCGTCCACTTACTTTTGCATATTCATCAAAAACTTCTTGGATCACTTTTGGAGATTCCATCATCGCTTTATTTTGTTTTGCTTTATGCTCAAAATGCCAATCAGACTCAGTTTGAACACCATGAGTTACAGGCTTGTCAAAATTAAGCATAGAGTTTACTTCCTTGTAGTCTCCAACAAAGTTATAGGCTACTTCATCTTTTAATGGTCGTACATTTTGTGCTTTGTGAGAAGTTAAAAATCCATCTTGATTTACAATCACTGGAAGTCTTACATCTTTGTTTTCTCCAATTTTAAATGCACACAATACTAAGTCATACGACTCTTCTGGAGTACACGCATCCATTGAAATCCAACCTGTTTGATTTGCAAGATACATATCTGAGTGGTCACCATTTACATTCAGTGGTGCTGCTAATGCTCTATTGATCATACATAATACAATTGGCAATCTCATACCAGCTGCTTGATAGAGTGTTTCAACCATAAGTGCAAGACCTTGTGAAGAAGTTGCTGTTGCACTTCTAGCTCCTGCTGCTGCTGCTCCAATACATCCAGACATTGCAGCATGCTCAGACTCAGTCATAATGATCTCACCATCTACATATCCATTTGCATTGTGTGATGCATACGCTTCAACAGTACCAGTTGAAGGGGTAATAGGATACGCTGAAACTACATCGACGCTTGCTTGTCTCAGAGCATGTGAATTTGCAACATTTCCGTCCCAAACTTCAACATCATTTAATTCCATCTGTCTTTTATTCATATACATGCTATTTGTCCTCTTTTTTTGTTTTTTCTGGCCATTGAGTTAAGGCATCTTCATTTGCAGTATGTTCATCAAACATTACCAAAGATTTTGGATTGGTAGGACAAACCTCTGAACAGATCCCACACCCTTTACAGTGGTGGTAATCGATCCCAACCATCTCTTTATCTCTTGAGATAATAGAACTATCTGGACAATATAACCAGCAGTTTTGACAGTCGATACAAAGATCAACATTCCAAACTGGCTTTACAACTCTCCAGTCCCCTACATATTTATTAATAGAGTTTGTTTCTGCATTTGGTCTATCTTCTGGGTGAACATCTACAACCGTATGATCAATCTCACCTTCAAATGAGTAACATGCTGCACCTAATACTAAATCATCCCATCCTTTATTCCAGATAGAATCTTCTCCAAAATCACTCTTATATAATTTGTCTACAACTTCACTTTGATGTGCCATGCGTTACTCCTATTTTACTTCATCGTATGCACGCTGAATAGCTAGCATATTTGCATCTACAATTTTTTGCGGTAATTTTGCCAAAACTTTTTTCATCGCTTCTTTAAAATCATCAATCGGATGCACCTGTGATATTTTCATAAATGCTCCCAATACTGGTGTATTTGGGATAGGTCTACCAATAGTCTCTTGAGCTATTTTTAAACAATCCACAACATATACTCTCTCCTCTAACCCTTGTAATTCAGGAATTAATGAGATCAATTCATCTTTTGGAAGGTGTGAAGTGATAATATATTGTGTTTTATCAGTACAGTCCTCTGTAATATTATCTGTATAGGCTAATCCTGGGTCGATAACAAATACATAATCAGGTACCATATATCTCTCGTGGTTTAATAACTCATTGTCATCAACTCTATTGTAAGCTGTCATCCCAGCTCCCCTTTTTGCAGAACCATAAAACGAAAATGCTTGCACTTGCTTCCCTGTTGCAGCTAGTACTGACGCTAATCCCTTAGCTCCAGTAACCGCTCCTTGTCCAGCACGGCTGTGCCATCGTATTTCTAGCATTTTAACTCCTATTATAAAATTGGTTTGTAACATTCACTAAACTGTAAGTATGACGATAATTTTAAGCAAACGCAACTTAGACTATGCTTTAGAATGAAAGCTTTTTATCAATTTAACAGCTTCTAAAGTATTGGGCGTTACATTTGGAGTATAACAACTCAACTCTTCCTCTTTCCCATACCCACATAATACCGCTATTGAGCTTACTTTTGCTTTGTTTGCTGCAATTATATCAAGCTTGGTATCTCCTACCATATAAACAGTTTTATTAGGAGATATATTTAAAAACTTACAAGCTTTGAAAATAGGCTCTGGGTGTGGCTTTGGATTTTGTACATCTTGCCTTCCAATAACTGTTTGAAAATAGTGATCCAATCCAAAAGCTTCCAAAAGCTCTATGGTATATTGTGTTGTCTTTGTGGTTACTGCGGCGATATTGGCAAAACTATTTGCCAACTCTATAGCTTCAACGGCTTTTGGTATCAACACTGTTTTTTCTTTTGAAACCTTGTGATAATGCTTTTTATAGCTTTGTACAAAATCAGCCACTCTATTTTTTGCAACTCCTAAAGCTTCAAACATATAATCAAGTGGATACCCCACAAGCTCTGTTATACTCTCATCTGGCTTGTCAAATTCAAATTCTTGCTCACTAAAAGCAAAATGAAATGACTCAAGTATCGCCTCTGTACTATCTATAACTGTCCCATCCATATCTAATAATATGGTAACCTCTTTTTCATTCTTCAATTTTTATCCACTCCTGTTGATTGTGCATCACCCCAATAAGTGAGGGAGTTACATTTTTTATATTATTGTTCACCGCTGTGATATTGTTTGGAATATATAAAAAGATATATGGGTTTTCATCTACTATTTGCTGAAATATCTCTTTATATATCTTGCTTAATCTATTTTGATCTATAGTTACTTCCCCCTTCTCTATAAGGGTATCTACTTTTTTATTGTTAAATCCTACAAAATTGAATCCACCTGTTACATCACTGCTACTGTGCCAAATTGATCTGGCATCTGGCATCAAAGCCAAACCCCACCCCATAATGATCGCTTCAAATTTTCTAGGATGTACTACTGTATTTAAAAAAGCTTGCCACTCCATCACCCGTATTTTCATCTCGATACCTACTTTTTGAAGCTGATGTTGAATAATTTGGGCAGTATTTACTCTTGTGGAGTTATTGGCATTGGTGATCACCTCAAATACAAATCGGTTTTGCTCATCATAACCCAAAGATTTTAAAAGCTCTTTTGCTTTTTTTATATCTGTTGATGGGGTGGTTACTTTTTCGTTAAATGCAAAGGTTCCTGGCAAAAATGGTCCATTGCACGCTTGTGCATGTCCAAAAAATAAAATATCTATGATCTGTTTTTTATCTATAGCCAAAGCGATCGCTTCTCGAATCTTTTTGTTTTTGAATTTTTCACTTTTGAGATTAAATCCCAAATAGGTGTAACTAAAACTTGGTTGTTCGTAAATACTAAACTCATTATGAAATTTTTGATCAATTTGTCTATCTATTTGAATAGGGGTTAATCCACCAATATCTAGCTTTTTTTGCTGTAACATATAAAAAGAGGTGGTAGGGTCAGGGACAAATTGATAATGGATCTTTTCAATTTTAGGAACCTCATCAAAGTAATTTTTATTGACACTTAAAATGATATCTTGTGATATTTTAAGCTCCCCCATCGTATAAGGGCCAGTCCCTACTGGGTTTTTATTAAACTGTGCACTCATCAAATCTTGCTCATTTTCTAAAAGATGCTTTGGCAAAACTCCCATCATCCAAATTTCAAGTGCTTTAAAATATGGCTCTTTGTAGGTTATTTTAAGTGTATATTTATCAAGAACCTCTACGCGTTTTACTTTTTTAAAGTTTGTCGCATATGGGGTAAATATCTTTGGACTTGTGATTGTTTCATAGGTAAAAAGAACATCATCGGCACTAAACGGTTCTCCATCATGCCATAATACATTTTTTTTCAGCTTTACAATAAGGGTTGTTCTATTTTCAAATGAGTAACTTGAAGCTAAATCTGTGATAATATTTCCATCTTTATCATATTTGAATAAGCCATTAAAAATCCAACCACTTATTTGTCCACTTGCACTATCGGTTGATAAAATAGGGTTGATTCGGCTAGGGTTGGCACTCATAGAAAGATTGAGTGTTGCACCAAAAGTTGAAACACTAAGAACTATGATTAAAAAAATGTATCTAAACAACTTTGTTCCTTTTTTGAGGTGCTATATTGTACATAAAAAAAGCCAAAAAGAAAAAATCTTTTTGGCTTGTAAAATAAACTGGTATAAATACCGATTATCTTTTCGAGAACTGAGGACTTCTTCTTGCTTTTCTTTTCCCTGGCTTTTTTCTTTCCACGGCTCTTGAATCTCTTGTAAGTAATCCATGAGGCTTAAGAATAGTTCTAAATTGCTCATCATAAGCAACGAGTGCTCTTGAGATTCCATGTCTTAAAGCATCAGCTTGAGCTGAATATCCACCACCTAAAGTTTTTGCTACTACATTTACCGACTCAAGTTGCTTAGATACTTCTAGTGGTTGTCTTACTCTTTTTTTCAAAGCTTCATGACCACCAAGCCATGTATCTAAAGGAACACCATTTACTTCTAAGTTTCCTTGACCAACTTCAAGCCAAACTTTTGCTATAGCTGTTTTTCTTCTTCCTGTTGCATATACTTTTGCCATTGATTATCCTTGTACCTGTGCTGTATGTGGGTGTTCACTTCCTGCATACACTTTTAAATTTTTCAGTATCTTTGCTCCAAGTTTTGTTTTTGGCAACATCCCTCTTGCTGCTAACTTGTAAAGCTTTTCAGGGTTCTTTTCTAACATATCAGCCATTTTGTGAGTTTTTGTACTTCCAAAATATCCTGAGTGTGTATAGTAGTTTTTATCCTCTAGCTTTGCTCCTGTAAATTTTGCTTTACTAGCATTAATTACAATAACATAATCCCCACAATCAACATTTGGTGTAAATGCAGGCTTGTGTTTTCCTCTTAGTTTTGAAGCAACTTCTGTTATAATTCTACCAAAGATTTTTCCTTCAGCGTCTATAACAATCCAGTCTTTTTGTACTTCAGCACTTGTTAAACTTTTAGTAAATTTCATCGTGTACTGTTCCTTTTATAAATTGAGTTTGGAATATTACGAAAATAAAACTTATATACTACTTAAATTAAGTCTCTTTAAAGTTAAAGTTTTAAAAAAGATAATTTCTTCTTCAGTTTTTATAACCTATAATTATGTATGTATAACTATTA
Organism: Campylobacterales bacterium; assembly: GCA_018399655.1. Lineage (GTDB taxonomy): Bacteria > Campylobacterota > Campylobacteria > Campylobacterales > Arcobacteraceae > JAIOSF01. The sequence continues at coordinate 5,924 of JAGYNS010000021.1, read as the reverse complement.
TGAGAAAGAATTACAAGCACTTTACAAGACCCAGAGGCTTAGAAGCAGAGATATTATCGATGAAGATATGGTAGATTTTGCTTCCAATGACTATCTTGGACTAGCAGAAGATAAAAAAGCACTGAAAAAAACCTATAAAAAACTCAAAAGATATAAAACCCATAGTCCAAAAGCTTCACTTCTAGTTAATGGCTATCACCCTATTCATAAAAAGTTTGAACAAAAGCTGTGCAAACTCAATAATTTTGAAGGTGGGATAGTAATAGGGAGTGGTTTTTTAGCAAATATCGCTTTGATAGAGAGTCTTGTGCGAAAAAAAGATCTCCTTTTTATTGATGAGAACTATCATGCAAGTGGTGTTCTTGCTACAAAGCTTTTACCAAAAGAGCAAGTTGTTTTTTTCAAACACAACGATCCTGATGATCTTTTTTATAAAATATCCACTTTTGGTACAGATGCAAGGATTTTGATTGCCATTGAAGGGATATACTCTATGGATGGGGATATCGCACCAAAAGAGATCTACCATATCGCCAATAGATTTCATGCTCTTTTAATAGTGGATGAAGCTCATAGCTCTGGGGTAATTGGGGAAAATCTTCTTGGATGGTTTGATCACTTTCATCTTCCAATTGCCAAAAACCATATAAAAATGGGCACTTTAGGGAAAGCGTATGGAAGCTACGGAGCTTATATACTTGCATCTAATCACATTATACAGTTTTTAGAAAATAGGGCTAAATCTATCATTTATACTACCGCTCCCTCTTTATTTGATATAGCACTTGCCCATGAAAATCTTAAAACAATTCAAAAAAGAAAAAAGAAGATCAAACAGAAAATCGATACAATGGATCAAATAGTCTATGAACAACTAGGGGTAAGTAGCCCTTCACTTATTGTCCCTATAACTATAAACAACAATGAAAAGGTGATGAAGATAAAACAACAGCTTTTAGAAGATGGCTTTATTGTAGGGGCGATTAGACAACCTACGGTAAAAAAAGCTATTCTTCGACTTATCCTTCGCACCAATAATACAAATGAACAACTGCAAACAATTTGTCAAAAAATAAAGGAGTATGTACACTTATGAAAAATATAGCAAAAAACATCAGCGATCTTGTGGGGAACACCCCTATTATTCAGCTCAATAATCTTGATTCCAATATCTATGGAAAATGTGAATTTATGAATCCAACTAGTTCTGTTAAAGATCGAATTGGGATGAATATGATTCAAAAATCAATTGAAGATGGAACTATTACCAAACAAACCCATATTATAGAGCCAACTAGTGGAAATACAGGAGTAGCCCTTGCTAGTCAATGTGCAGCTTTAGGGATAAAGCTTACTTTGACAATGCCAGAGTCTATGAGTATTGAAAGACGAAAGCTTATGACTATCTTTGGAGCAAACATAGCTTTAACTCCAGCTACTCTTGGGATGAAAGGGGCTATTGAAAAAGCGAACGAAATAGCTGCGAATGATCCGCATGGAGTTATTTTACAACAGTTTGAAAACCGATACAACCCAGCTATTCATGAAACCACTACAGCATTAGAGATCTTAGAAGATATGCAAAATGATATCGACATATTTGTAGCAGCAGTGGGAACAGGTGGAACCATCAGTGGTGCTGGGAAAGTACTCAAAGAGAAACTTCCTCATATCAAAATAATAGCCGTAGAGCCTACAAATAGCCCCGTGCTTAGTGGTGGGAGTCCAGCACCTCACAAAATTCAAGGGATTGGAGCTGGATTTGTCCCTGATACTTTGGATACCACCATTTATGATGAAGTGGTACAAGTGACCAACGAAAATGCTATGGGTACCGCAAAACTTCTTGCTAAAAAAGAGGGTCTTTTGGTTGGTATTAGTGCGGGAGCCAATGTGTGGGCTAGCCTAGAGATCGCTAAGAAATATCCAGATAAAAAAATTGTTACTATTTTATGCGATACGGGGGAAAGATATATTAGCACAGAACTTTTTGAATAAGTTTTTATTTTTATTATATTACAATTTACAAAATTTATACTACAAAGGGACATGATGAAAAACTTTAGTAAAATAGCTATTTTACTCTCACTTACCGTAATATTTACCACCCAAGCAGTTGCTGCAAAAAAAGTGCGGTGGAGTCTTGCTATGACATGGCCAAAAAACCTTAAACCACTTTCAACTACTCCACAAAAATTATCAAAACTTTTAGAGCAGATGAGTGGTGGAAACTTTATCATAAAAGTAGATGATGCAGGAAAGCACAAAGCCCCACTAGGGATATTTAACTATGTAAAATCTGGACAATATGAGATGGGACACTCAGCTTCATATTATTGGAAAGGGATCGATACAAAAACAGCTTTGATCACCACTACCCCATTTGGGATGACCATGGCAGAGCAACAAGCTTGGCTTTTTTATGGGGATGGGATGAAATATATGGAAAAAATCTATGCCCCACATGGAATACTCTCATTCCCTGGTGGAAGTACGGGAGTTCAAATGGGTGGATGGTTTGCAAAAGAGATTAAAAACCTCGATGATCTTCAAGGGCTAAAAATGAGAATCCCTGGAATTGCTGGGGAGGTTTTTGCAAAACTTGGGGTCAATGTAACCAATATCGCCCCAGGTGAACTTTATACTTCACTTGATCGTGGGACAATTGATGCTTTGGAGTGGGTTGGACCTGCTATGGATATCAAAATGGGATTTCATAAAATTGCACCATATTATTATACTGGATGGCACGAACCAGCTTCAGATATGCAGTTTATGATCAATAAAAAAGCTTATGAAAAATTGCCAAAAGAGTACCAAACAATGCTTTTAACGGCTATAAAAGCAGTAAGTGCCGAGATGTTTTATGAGCATTATCATATGAGTTCTGATGCATGGGAGCAGATGAAACAGCAGTACCCAAATATCAAAGTAAAAACTTTCCCAAAAGAGGTGTTACAAGCTATGAAAAAAGCAACTGATGAAGTGATGGCACAGTATGGAAAAGATGACCCACTTTTTAAAGAGATCTATGAAAATCAACAATCTTATATGAAAAAAGTAAGAGAGTGGACAAAAATATCAGAATATGACTATATCAAAACTTCCGAAATGGTCCACTAGCTTTAATACAGTATCCACCTAGCCTAGCTAGGGGAACTACACTCATCACACTCTTCTGCTTTGATTCGAAGCATTGTCATATATGGTAGCGTTCCAGGAAGCTTAATAGGATTGGTATTGCCACTATGAACAGAGTCTAACTCTTTGTCATCTTTTGTGACTATCTTTTTAAATTTTACGAAATATTTCCCATCCTCTTTTTTATAAATCGTCCCTATGCTATTGTCACACTCTTGTATTTTGCTATAAAGTGGAGCAAAAATCTCCACCTCATCCTCTGGATAGGTTTTGTACTTACACATAAAGTGCTCTTCATCCTCTATGACTAATCCACTCACCTCATAACTTCCAGCACTCAAAGCATATTCGTGATTTTGAGTGTTTTCTTTTTCAAAAGGTTTATGAACTAAGTAAGCATCGGTAAAGCCTCTATTTTTAGTAGTATTAAGCTCATCTTGATATTTTTTTGCTTCAAACTGATCTTTATAGCAATCTTCAAGTGCCATTCGGTAAGCATACGCGGTGACCGCTGCATAATATGGTGACTTGGTACGCCCCTCTATTTTTATACTATCAACCGCTCCACTATCAAAAATCTCTTTTACATGAGAAGCTAGGTTCATATCTTTGGCATTAAAGATATAAGTCCCCACTCCAGGGTCTTCCTCAAGTCGAAAAAGGGTGCTATGATCTTCATTGGCAGCATACAAAGTATACTCAAATCGGCAGTCATTGGCACAGCTCCCACGATTGGGAACTCTTCCCATCTGCACGGCACTGATCAAACATCGTCCACTATAGGCAAAACACATAGAACCATGGACAAAAATTTCAATCTCTAGATCTGGCAAGCGTCTTTTGATCTCTTCCACATCTTTTAGACTAATCTCTCTTGCTGCGATAATTCTTCGAACCCCCATATCATAATAAACTTTGGCATCAAGATAGTTCATCACATTGGCTTGAGTTGAAAGGTGGATTGGGATATTTGGAGCTAGTTCATTGCAAAGAGAGACCACTCCAGGGGTTGCTACGATCAGAGCATCAGGCTCTAGTGCTGCTATATTGACTATGTGTTTTTTAAGTAGCTCTATTTGAGAGTTAAAAGGAAATCCATTGATCGTGGCATACACTTTTTTCCCTTTTGAGTGGGCATAATCGATCCCCTGCTTAAAACTCTCAAATGTAAACTCTTTTCCACTTCGTATTCGTAAACTAAAATGACTCACCCCACCATATACAGCATCTGCTCCAAACGCTAAAGCGATTTTGAGTTTTTCTAGATTTCCTGCGGGACTTAATAGCTCTATTTTTTTCAAATTGTTCCTTTATTTGAGTAAGAATCTTTGAAGATCTTTTGTAAGACTTTTATCATAATCTCCAGCTTCTTTTTTCTCATCTTGTGTATTGTTATTTTCATCCATATCAAGATAGTTTTGGATATCTACTTGGTTTTCTAAAGCCACATCATGGATACATCGCACCTTGCCTTGCTCAAAATCTTGAATAGATCTTTTCTCTATCCCATCATTAAAGTTCTTTACCATAGCATAATTCCATATCCCAGCATCATCTTCTGAAGTCTCATTGCTCCAATAAAATGGCCCTCCAAAGCCATTATAAATCTCCTCTTTGAAATGTCGATACAACATCTCCATCTCTTTTAAGCTTGGCAATCGCCAATCTTTTAAATATGCTATTTCTAATTCTTGACAATATCTATTTGCCTCATCCCATGTAGTGTTTTGATTGACCGCTTCAAGTGTATCTTCCCACACATAGTTTGGTACTCTTGAGGTATATATACGAATCTCTTCAGGGGAGAGTTGTAAAGTATATGGTATCTCCTCATAGGTGCCACCTTTGAGATCTTTGTAAAACTGTGTTTGCTTTTGCTTTGTGTAGAGTGCAAAATGGATATTTTCGCCCGCTTCTATTTTAAATCTTCGATTGCTTTTTTCAAGTTTCTTGATATACTTTCCATTGATATAAAGCTGGGCATCTTCCCCTACTAAGAAAACCTCAGCTTTCAAAGGCTCAAACTTGAACTCTATGGTTTGAATATTGTTTGTTGGGATAGATATCTCTTTGGTGAGTTTTTTTTCATGATAATCGCTTTTTGTAGTTGCCACTATTGTATATGGAGTATGTGGTTTTACCTGATGATTATATATAGGAACCCTTCCTACATCTTCCCCATCTATAGAGATATTCACATCGACCAAATTTGAAAAAATACGCACATAAGTAGCTTCTTTGTCTACCTCTTCAGCGTTGATAAATAAAAAAAGCCCCACAAATAGAAGCAAAATAGCTCTCATACTCTCCCTTTATACAAACCAAATAAGAAGTATTGTACCAAAAATTATCCTATAGACACCAAAAGCGACAAAAGTAAACCGCTGTAAAAAGACTAAAAATAGCTTGATAGTCAAATACGCCACGATAAAAGCAGTGACAAATCCAACCGCTAGTATCACAAAGTTTGCCCCTGCAAAGTCTTGATAATGCTTCACTAGATCATAGCCTGTGGTTGCACACATCACTGGAAATGCCAAAAGAAAACTAAACTCCGCCGAAGCTTTTCGATTGAGCCCCACAAGCATCGCCCCTATGATGGTAGCTCCCGCTCGACTCGTCCCTGGAATCAGTGCTGCTATTTGAGCGATCCCTATCCAAAGAGCTTGCTTGTAGCTTACCTTTTCCACATCATCGATATGGTGCTCTTTTTCGGTATAAAATCGCTCCACAATCAAAAATATCACCCCACCTATGATAAACATCCATGCTACCACGGTTAT
>JAGYNS010000209.1 GCA_018399655.1 Campylobacterales bacterium | reverse complement strand
AATAGACTTTCCAACTGAAGTAGAGGAATTTACAAAGTATATAGATCTAGAAAATAGAATATTTCAAAATAAAGTAGAGGAGTATCAAAGCTCTTTAAAAATACTAGAGTTACAATTTGAACAAAAGGTTCAAGAGAAAAAAGAGATTGAATCTACTATTAACCAGTTAGGTAAAAGTGTAAAAATAGTCAAAGATCAATTGCAAACTATAGAACGGATGGTGCGATCAGGTTCAAAATCAAGAGTAGAGCTACTTAGTATGCAAAAAGAGCTCAATCAACTAGAAGGGGACTTAAGTGCCGCAAAACTTTCACTTCCACGATCTGAAATGTCCATAGTAGAATCTGAAAATAAAATAAGGGAAAAAGTGAAAGCTTTTAGATCAGAAACCTATACAGAACTTCAAGAGGTAGAATCAGAACTAAATAAACTAGAATCAAGACTAGTTTCAGAGTCTGATAAACTTGAAAAAACAACCATTCGATCACCTGTAAATGGAAGGATAAAACAGATAAACATCAACACCATAGGTGGAGTAGTCAAATCAGGAGTTGATCTTATAGAGATAGTTCCAGATAGTGATATTTTACTAGTAGAAGCAAAAATAGATCCTAAAGATATTGCATTTATCTCCCCTGCTCAAAAAGCAGTAGTCAAAATTACAGCATATGACTTTTCTGTGTATGGTGGACTAGAGGGAAAAATCATCGAGATATCTGCAGATAGTATCGTTGATCCAGATAGCAAAGATGGAAAAAGTTTTTATCGAGTGGTGGTACAAACTGATAAAAACTATCTAGAGAGAAATGGAGAGATACTTCCAATCATACCAGGTATGGTGGCAAGTGTTGATATTATAACAGGAAAGAAAACCATTATGGATTATTTTTTAAAACCTATAATAAAAGTGAAGGAAAATGCACTACATGAACGATAATAAATTTAAAACAAGAAGTCAAGGTATGAAAACGAAACTAATCTCTTTAGTTGTTGCAACAATCATCTCAGGAGGGTGTGCAGCTACAAACAATGATACAACAGGTACACAAAATAGAGTCGATCAAAGTGATTTGATCCAAGAGTTGGCTTTACACGATGCTGTAAGAGCAAAAGATCTTACGCAAGTAAAAGCTTTAGTTGAAAATAAAAGTCAAATTAACCACAAAGATCAGTATGGGTATACCCCTTTGCATATAGCAGTTCGTCTCAACCAATATGAGATCACAGAGTATCTTATTCAAAATGGGGCTACAGTAAATAGTTTAGATCAATATGGCGATACACCACTTATTGATTCAACAAGAGATGATTACACAGAGCTTTCTAAGCTTTTGTTATGTAATGGTGCAAACAAAGATGTAAAAGATAGATATGATATAAGCCCTTTGCATTATAGCTCAAAAAACTCAAATGAGCTTATTTCAAATATGATTCTTGCTGATAATTTAGATCCATACTGCAAAGAGCAACCTGTGAAAGAGGTTGCAGAAACAATAGATGAAGAGCCAGAAGTTCAAGAAAATATAACTGAACAAGTAGAAACAAACACTGAAAATCTTACACTTGCAGAATCACCAGCTTTTCAAGGTCTTTATGAAGCTCTAAATGATGAGTTTAAAGATCATTTTGGATCATGGCAAGCGGAGCTTACTCCTGATGATCTTCAATTTAGATTCAACACTCCTGCAGCTATATTTAATGTGGGTGATAGCAGTTTAAAAGAGGGATTTACAGATATATTAACAGACTTTTTTCCACGATATTTAAAAGTCTTAAATAAATATAAAGAGCAGATACAAGAGATTCGAATAGAGGGACATACCTCCTCAGAATACTCAAGTGCTACAAGTGATACTCAAAGATATGAGCTAAATAAAAAGTTATCACAGCAAAGAGCGAAAAGTGTTGCGGATTATACATACAAACTAGCACAAGAGGATCCAAATATTGACCAAGAATGGGTTGAAACAACTTTTAACTCTTATGGTATGTCGTATGATGATCTTATTTATAATCCAGATGGGACAGAGAACAAAGTGGCTTCACGAAGAGTTGATTTTAAAATAGTACAAAAAGAGCAGTAAAAGAGTATATGATGAAAAAATTAACCATAATAGTATCGTTTTTTTTATCCATAGTGTTTATTGGGTGTAGTGGAAAATCTCCAGAGTATGCAACTGTTGATGTGGGTGGTAAAGATGGATTGGTGCACAACTCTAGTGGGGTGGTAGTAAAACCGATTTTTAAAAGAATCGATCATCTTCAAGGGGTTGAAAAAAATTATCAACACCCAAACTATCTCAATATACATTGGTTTCATAACAATGGTGAAAAAAGATATGCAGTAGTAGAAAACACCTCAGGGAAGTTAGGTATTATTGATACAAAGGGTAATATGCTAGCAAAACCTATATATGATTCAATAGGTTTAGAGTTTAATGGCTTTATCAAAGTTGAAGTAGATGAAAAGTTTGGACTTTTGGATGATAACTTTGAGGTAGTGTTAAAACCAATTTTTACCGATATTGAAGAGTTTGTATATGATACGGCAGTAGTTGAGTATAAAGGAAAATATGGTTGTATCGATAGACAGATGAATATGAAGCTCAAACCCGAATATGATAGGATATATCTCCTTGATGAAAAAATTAGAAGAGTCGAGATAGATAACAAATGGGGC
>JAGYNS010000208.1 GCA_018399655.1 Campylobacterales bacterium | reverse complement strand
TCTATTTTTATCTTGTGTTCTTTAACTATAGTTTTGCAATGGATCCAGTAAACTTTGATCCAGCTGATCCTATGAAAACTCCAGCTCATATTTATCCTGAGTGGTATTTCTTATGGTCTTATGAAACATTAAGAGGACCATTTTTCGATATGTTTGGAATGAAAGCGGGTGATATTGGTCTTATTATCTTTGGATTTGCTCAAATAGCATTCTTTATTGTTCCATTTTTAGATAAAGATCCAGATATTTTACCAGCTCATAAGCGACCAAGATTTATGATATGGTTCTGGATTATGATTATTGACTTACTAGTACTTACGGTATATGGTAAATTGCCTCCAACTGGAGCAAACGCATGGGTTGGGTTCTATGCAACAGCAGTGTTCCTGATACTGTTTATATCGTTGCCATTTGTCACTAAAGCAGATGCAAAAGCAAGAGGAGCGTTATAATGAGAGAATTAAAAATATTAGCTGTAGTAGTATTCTTTTCAGGAGTACTCTACTGGGGAGTTGAGCCTTTTGCTCACTCTAAGTTACACCCTCATGTTGAGCCAGCTGATTATACCTTTGCTGATGTAGATGGGCTTCAAGGGATGAACGGTGATGCTATTAAAGGGGCTGAGTTAGTTGCGGCCAACTGTACTGCTTGTCACTCTATTGAGAGCCAAGGTTTTCCAAAGATTATGGATGATGCAAGTTCTGCAGCAAGTTATGGTGTAGTACCACCAGATCTAGGTACTTCTGGAGCAATTTATGATGAAAACTTTTTAGCAGCTGTTATCAAAAACCCAGCAAAAGCTACAAAAACAGAACATAAGTTTCAAGATGGTAAAACTCATCCAATGCCTGGATATGATTGGATGCAACCACAAGAGATCGCTGATATGGTAGCGTACTTAAAATCTATTGCACCAGCAGAACTTACAAATAAAGAGGTATATATAGACGCGTGTCAAAGATGTCACTCTATCAAATATGGTGATTTTAGATTTGATGGGACAAAAAGCTCTATGTTAGCTTTTACACCTGATGAAAATATAAAAGCGTATATGGGTATTGTACCTCCTGATCTTTCTCAATATATCAGAAGTAGAGGGGAAGGATATCTTCATACTTTTATCAATGATCCACAAAAACATCTTGAGGGAACTGCAATGCCAAGAGTTGGACTTACAAAAGCTGCAGAAGATCAAGTTGTCGCTTATATGACAGAAGTTGGTGATAGTAGTAAGCCAAAACGAGAAGCACTAGCTGGACCATTTTTAGGGTACTTAGTAATCTTTGCAATCTTTGCATGGTTATGGAAAGCTAAAATCTGGCGAGAAGTTCACTAAAAGGGGTATGAAATGAAACTTACAAAAACATTAGTAGCAGTAGCTCTAAGTATATCTGTAGCATCAGCTACAGATGTAATGACCAAATCTATGAATATTATGCAACAAGGGATTGAGCAAGTTCAATTTGGATTTATCAATAACAATGAGCAAATCATAAGAGAAGGTCTTAAGCAAATTAGTAAAGGAAACGCAATGTTTTCTGATGAAGCAGTGATTAAAAAATATTTGCCAGACAATAAAAAACATATGGTAAATGTTGCTTCAAATGCTTCAAAAAGAATTGCAGCAGATGCAACTATCATTGAGCTAAACCTTGATGATAAAGCATACACAAAAGCGGCAGAGGGATATGCAGATATGGTAAACGCATGTTCAAGATGTCACGGTATTATAAGAAGTTGGTAATCCCAACCTCTTATTTTATATTTTTACTCACCAACTTTTCATAAAATTCTTCTAAACTTCTATTAAAATAAACTTAAATCATGTGACAATTGATCTTCAATTTTATGGTACAATACTGCATGAAAGTTTTACACACATCTGATTGGCACTTAGGACAAAATTTTATGGGGAAAAGCAGACTAGAAGAGCATGAGGCTTTTTTAGCGTGGCTTTTAGATACTATACAAGAAAAAAAAGTAGAAGTTTTGCTAGTGTCGGGAGATATTTTTGATACAGGAACTCCACCTAATTATGCACTTGAACTTTACTACAACTTTTTAAAAAACCTTTCCTATATAAAGACTCTAAACACTACAATAATCACAGCAGGAAATCACGACTCTGTATCTACACTCAAAGCACCAAAACAGCTACTTCAAGCACTCAATGTGCATGTGATAACAAGTGGAGATGAGAGTGAAGATATAATCATACCTATCAAAAAAAATGAAACTTTAGAAGCTATAATTTGTGCAGTTCCTTTTTTAAGAGAGAGTGTCATAAGAGAATCTCTTGGTGGCGAAACTGTAAGCCAGAAAGAAAAACTAGCAAATGAGGGTATAAAAGCCTACTACGAAAATGCCTACAATAAAGCAAAAAAGTTCAAAGAACTCACCGTATCCAAAGAGGATATACCTATCATAGCTATGGGGCACCTTACAACTGTGGGTAGTAGAACGAGCCAAAGTGAAAGGGATATCTATATAGGTGGTACTCTTGATATTGGTGGAGATTATCTTGGGGGTTTATTTGACTATGTGGCTTTAGGGCATCTTCATATAAATCAGAAAGTTTCTTCAAACCATGTAAGATACTCTGGCTCCCCTATTCCACTTAGTTTTTCTGAGTCTAAAAACACCCAAAAAGTTAATCTAGTAACTTTTGAAGATACTGTAAGTGTGG
>JAGYNS010000207.1 GCA_018399655.1 Campylobacterales bacterium | reverse complement strand
GTACAGATTTTTTGACTTTTAGAGTTTGTGACCGTTAAAGTGTTGCCAAATTTTAAATTTATAAAGCCATTTTTTGTACTCTCATGTAGCTTATAAAGTTTTCCATCTTTGCTCCATGAAGCTTGTATGATATGCCCATCAACAACTTTTCTAATCTCTTTTGTTTTTCCATCGGCGTAAAAATAGGACATTTTATTTTGAATTTTATTTCCTTTGTCGAAATACTCAATTGATTTAATTTGCCCGTTTCCATAAAAGCTAGTAATTTTCCCATGAAATTTATCGTCTTTAAACTCTCCTTCTTGTGCCAAAGCACCTTTTATAGCGATTTCATCGTGCCAGTAATCACTACTTGTTTTTGTGTAGTCGTAGTACGCTTTGAAGTGTCCAGTTCTTATCCAGTATCTTCCATCAAATCTGACTTTAGAGTGATAAACAAGACCACCATATGTATGAGTTGTATCTTTTATTGTACCAATAGGTGTCGTTTTTTGAGGCGTAATTTCTTTTTTTGGTTTTGGTTGTATTCCATCTTGATTAAGAGCGATTGCAATGGTTTGATTGACACTTTTACCTGTTGCATCTTTGAGTTCAATTGCAATTGAAGCACTTTTATTTTCTTTTGTAACAGCACTAACGGTTCCTTTGGCGGGAGTTTGTGTCGCTACAAGTATGCCTCCTTGAGGGGTAATGGTGTACTCAATGGGTTCGATAAACTCTTTTGGAGGGGTAATAGAAAATTTTTGCGGTTTGTTTACCTCTAAAGATTTTGGAAAATTTAGACTCCAAGTATAGGGTGCTATAAAAAGCTCTTTTTCTCTTTTGATTTGGTTGCCTTGAAGTGTTATGGTGATGGAGAGTTTTTGGTTTTCATAGATTTTTGAGTGTTCTATTTGTACGCCTGCTTTTTTTATCTCATTGCTTGCTTCATGTTCAAAATGGCTTGAAAATATAGTTGTCCCTGCGGTGGTGTCTTGTATGAGTATAGAGCCTTGAGTGGGTTGGTCTGATAGGTTTTTATAGGGTAAAAAAACATAAAAGTCTTGATAGGGCAAAATCGACGCATCACTTTTTGTGGCATTGAGTGAAGTTGATACAATAATAGCATCAGCTTGGAGTAGTTGTGTTGCTTCAAAGCTTTTACATGCTTCATAGGCTTGTTTTTCTATAAAGACTGCACAAATTTTGTAGTTTTTGCTTGGTTTTATGATTTCAAATGAGAGACTTTCTTCATGGATGGAGTTACTTTCATACAGCTCGATTTGTTTGTGTGCTATGAGGGTGTTGTTGTCGTAAATGTTAAACTCTAGTAGTGATTTTTCATAAAGTGGGTTGTGTTGATGCCTAGTTAGGGCTTTGATGTCCAAGCTATCACCCACTTCAAATGTGTCATTGTCTTCATTTTGGAAGAGAAGTTCAACTTTTGGAGAGAGTGAAGCTTTGAGTTGTTTTAACTTTTCATTGTTTTCATATAGCTTTTGAGAGATATCCAAAAGCTTGGTGATGTTTTGCTCATTTTTTTGCTCTTCAAAGCTAGTGTACGCTTCATTATAGGAGGTTTCAATATCTTCAATAGTGACGCTAAAGAGTTGGCATAAAAATAGCGTCACTATAAGAACATACTTCATCATTAATCCAATAATCGAATCGCTTCTTCTTTAGGAGATGGTGTTTTACTTTGATCTAGGGCTTTTGGCTGTAGCTGCTCTGCCCCTTTTACAACTTTATTTTTTTGCATATCAAATATAAAATCAATTTTTGGTGCATAGCTTGGATTTAAAAGTGCTGATTGGTCTATGCCTGTAACGATACTTAGTTTTTTGGGGTCTTTCATCAATCCTATCTTCCAATGAGAAAAGTCAGTAATGATTTTTTTACTCTCTTTGCTTAGTGGGGCAAGGTCAAAAAGTAAATTATATGCTTGCTCATCTTTGCCAATTTCTAAAAGATAGGTTGCTTTAAAAAGAGCAAGCATCTCTTGCTGTTTTGGTGTAGGGTTTGTTCCTATTTGTTTTTCATATGCATCAATAGCACTTGGTATCAACTCTTTAAAACCTGTGACAGAAGCATAGAAAATATAGTTTCGCAAGCTTCTTTCAAAATCTTTATTCAGCGCTATATCCTCTGCTAAATCCTTGTACCTTTCATAAGCAAGCAATTGAAAATAAACCCTATGACTGACAGAAAGAGAAGTGTTAATAAGGGAGTAATAATCTTTAAACACATCAAAACTTGAGTCTTTGACCAACTGTTCAAGAAGCTTCAAGCCTCTTGCTTCAAATCCTGCATCGATGAGTGTATTGATTCTTGCCATTTTTTTTGCGATTTGTATTTCTAGATCACTTACTGAAAGTTGTGGAACTTTGGCTGTTTTTATCGCTCCATTTTCACCGATAGCTATTATTGAATTTTCTTCAATAATAAAATCTTCATTAAGAGCTCCATCAATGTATAATGACTCACTCAAAGAAGACTCTTTTACAAATAGGCACTGTTTATCTTCGATAAGGTATTTTTTGATTTTAGAGTTATTGATTGTGGTGAGAATCTGTTTTTGCGTATCGATAGAAGCATCTTTGAAGTGCAAGCTTGCTCTAGGGCTTTGACATACTGTTTTATTGTCTCGTATGTCCATGATAATATGATGTGAATTTAAAATATAAATGTGCATATATGTATCAAAAGCATCAAAAATTACGCTAGAATCTTTTTCTTTTGGGA
>JAGYNS010000206.1 GCA_018399655.1 Campylobacterales bacterium | reverse complement strand
AGTTGAAACCTACCTTGTAAACCCAGATAAATATGATCTGATTTTAATGGATCTTCAAATGCCAATACTCAGTGGATATGATGCTACTAAACAAATAAGAGAACATAATAAAACTATCCCAATCATAGCTCTAACCGCTGCAGCTATGGTAGAGGATAAACAAAAAGCTCTAGAAGCTGGGATGGATGATCACTTGAGTAAACCCATTGATAAAAGTGAGATGTATCGGGTGATAGAGGGGTATGTGACTTGAAACTGTTTTTTGTTATAATAGTATAAAAAAGCCAGTACAAGAGAAAAGGGATAGATATGAAACTAAAAAAACTCCCAATAGGGATACAAACATTTAGCAATATAAGAGAAGATGATTATGTTTATATAGATAAAACTGACTTAGCTTATGAGATGCTAGAGAGCTATAAATATGTTTTTCTCTCTCGTCCACGCCGCTTTGGAAAGTCTCTGTTTCTTGACACTCTGAGAAACATCTTTGAAGCCAAAAAAGAGTACTTCAAAGGTCTTGCTATAGAAGACAAATGGGATTGGAGTGTGAGCTACCCTGTCATCCATGTAAACTTTGCAAAGGGAAAATTAGAGAGCAGAGCTGATTTAGAACAAAGATGGCAAGAGATATTAGAGGATAATGAAGAGCGTTTGGGTGTACAGTGTCATAGCGATATTTATGACAGAAGATGTTTTGATACCCTAATAAAAGAGTGCTACAAAAAATACAATCAAAAAGTAGTAGTCCTCATAGACGAATATGACAAACCAATCCTTGACAACATCACAAACACTACAGTAGCCAAAGAGATACGCGATGGTCTTGTAAACTTTTATAGCGTTATAAAAGGGAGCGACGAGTTCTTGCGTTTTGCGTTTTTAACAGGGGTGAGCAAGTTTACTAGGACTTCTATTTTTAGCGGGCTTAATAATATTACTGATGTTTCACTTGATGAGTCCTATGGTGATGTGTGTGGTTATTCGCAACACGATGTAGAGAGTACCTTTGCACCTTACTTAGAGGGTGTAGACATGAAAAAACTTAAATGTTGGTACAATGGATATAACTTTTTAGGCAGTGATATGTATAACCCTTTTGACATACTGCAGTTTATTGCAAAAGGGCATAAATATAAAAACTATTGGTTTGAGAGTGGTACGCCTACATTTTTGATGGAGCTCATTAAAAAAAATAACTATTTCCTGCCAGCTCTAGCAAACCTCAGAGTCGATGAGAGACTTCTTGGTAGCTTCGACATAGAAAACTTAGACCTAGAGGTCATACTCTATCAAGCGGGGTATTTGACTATAGATAGAGTGGAGACCTTTGGCGTGAGTACGCTCTACTACTTAAAACTACCAAATCTAGAGGTAAAAGCATCCCTAAATGATTATATTTTAAAACTCTTCAGTAAGAGTCAGGTCACAAAAACTGATATACAGATGAAGATTCATACAGCTTTTATGAACAATGATTTAGAGAGCTTCAAAGAGTCTCTCATCTCTATCTTTGCCTCCATCCCCTACAACAACTATACAAACAACGACATTCAAAACTACGAGGGATTTTATGCGAGTGTGCTCTATGTCTATTTGCAATCTCTAGGCTTAGATATCATAGGCGAAGATGTTACGAACCATGGCAGAATAGATTTGACTATAAAAATGGATAACGCCATTTATATTTTAGAGTTTAAGGTAGATGCGGCAGAATACAAAGCACTAGAGCAGATAAAAGAGAAAAACTACGCTCAAAAGTACCTGAGTGAACAAAAAGATATCTATCTTATCGGTATTGCGTTTGATACAAATGAGAGAAATATATCTGCGTTTGCGTGGGAGAGAGCTTAGCGATGGATCCCTCACGTTTAAAAAAACTCAATGTTTTATACGCAGAAGATGATGAGAGCGCTAGAGAGAGTCTCAAAAAGAGTCTCGATATCTTGTGCGCAAATATCTACGGAGCAAAAGATGGGCAAGAGGCTATAGAGCTTTTTGACTCCAACAAAATAGATATAGCCATACTCGACTATGTCATGCCAAAAAAAGACGCCTATGAGGTACTCAAACACATCAGAAAACACAATGAAAATCTACCAGTCATCATACTCAGTGCCTACACAGACAAAGAAAAACTCCTCAACGCCATCAACACAAAGGTAGTAGAGTATCTAGAAAAACCCATAGAGCTGAACAAGCTTATAGACTCTTTGATGAAGCACGCTGCAGCAGATGAGGACAAAGCGAACAAAAAAGTGCTCTTAATGGATGATATTTACTACCATTACGCGACAAAGCTGCTCTACAGAGGTAGCGAGGAGATTACTCTCATACACTACGAAGTAGCTATTTTGGAGTATTTCATACAAAACAGAGGCTTTTTAGTCTCCAAGAGCGCTCTTTTTGAGCTCTTTGATTCTATCTCGGATGGGACACTGCGCAACTGCATCTCTAGCCTGAGAAAAAAACTCCCACCACAGCTCATAGAGACGAAAAAAAATCTAGGCTATGTGCTACGCTAGATGAGAATCATACTACTCCTACTCATCTCACTCTCACTCTTTGCAGGCACGCTAGAGCTCTACAGCTCACAAAAAGAGACCACAAAGGGCTATGCAAAAGTCATACACGACCCAGACGCACGCTACACTCACCAAGATATTTTCAAAGAGAACTACACCGCGTTTAGCACAGAGACACAATCAAGCTACAGAGATAATGTC
>JAGYNS010000205.1 GCA_018399655.1 Campylobacterales bacterium | reverse complement strand
GGCTTTGCTGTGTTTATGATATGTGGTTGAAAAAAAGTGGAGATACAGAAATTGAGGGCGTAGATGGCTTAAATAGGTGGATTTATTGATATTTTAGGTGGTAATAGTGATTTTTTAGTGAAAAAGTGTTTAATAAAGGAAATAGATAACCACCAAGTTGGTGGTTATCTACACTCTATCTTTTAATGCGTCATAAACTTTGTTGTTCTCTCTTTTGCCTACACTTATTACATAAACAACAATCTGTTCATCTTTTACTTCATAAGCTAATCTATAACCTACAGTTTTTAGTTTGATTTTATAAATGTTTTCAAAGCCGCTAAGTTTATCTTTAGGTACTCTTGGGTTTTGTAATCTTTGTTTGAGTTTTTTATGCAGCTGTACTTTTATAGAGTTGTTTAGCCCTTGCCACTCTTTTAAGGCTTTAGGATGAAACTCAAGCGAGTAGATCATCTATATCTACTTTGATAGGTTTTTGTGTATCATTGAGTCTTTGTTCCACCTCTTTAGCTAAATAATAATCATCTATTATATCCATCATCTTTTCATACACACTACTAGGAACCAAATAGGCACTTGGCACATTGTGATTGAGTATGGCTATGGCTTCATCTCCAGCTTGTTGCAGAAGCTGAGTCGGTGACTTTTTAAGTTCCGTGATACTTGCACTATAGTTTGATAAGATAGGTTGCACAATAAACTCCTTTTTAAGTATTTAATATCATACTATATTTAATACCTTTTTGTCAATATGATAATAATCAATCTATATCTCAACCGCCAAGTTGGCGGTTATCTATGAAGTATTTTTTCTATCACTTTGCTCAAGCATCTCTTGAAGCCCCTTTGTTTATCTTGTATAGCATTTGTTTTAGGTGGTAGTAGTGATTTTTGGGGTGAAAAGGGTAAGCCATAGATAGGGGAGTTCCTATCTATGGTTATTTAGATTATTTTATTGTGGATTATTCTATCTCTTCAAAGTATGGTCGAATCATTTTAATACTCATAGCATCATCTGATGTTTCTATTGGGAAAAAGAGACTGTTTTGATAAAAAGTTACCACTGCAGGGATATTTATAGCATCTAGTAAAATAAATCTACCGCCAACTGCATTATGAAGAGTATCTATTATCTCTATTGCATCTTCTAGGATATATTCACCTATTTTTTTATACTGATACTCATTTGATTTTCCAAGTTGTCCGATTAAAAAACAAGGGATAGATGTCGTGTCGTCTTGATATCCATCGAGCATTTTTATAACTTCGCTTGAAATACCATCAGTGTGCAGTGTGCTTATAGCTATTGTAAAATATGCTGCTACTTTTTTTGTTTGGTTGTCTATATAGATATATGTTCTTGAACGCAGATGTTTTTCAAAAGTAACGGCTTTATTATGTAAAAAATCCTCTAAATCAGGATTGATACTGCACGGGAAAGTTTGTAAAAACTCTTTTAATTTTCTTTTTGAGGGGAATTTTTCAATCAGTTCGCTGAGTTTATAAAGAGAAAAGGAACTATCAAACTCACTTCTTTGCATAAAGAAGGAAGCCTAAAATAGTTCGCTGATAGCTATTTTACTATGGGTAGTTCTTTTGAGTAGAGTTCTTTTGCTATTGTTAAAATCTCTCACTTTGTCTAAACTCTCTTTTGAAAAGGCTTTGCGTACTAAATCTTCATTTTTAGGTTTTAATACGATAGGCTCTAAAAACGCTTTTGTCATTTGAGTACTCCTTTTGTATTTTAATAGGACGTATTCTATCATAAAGTGACTCAATATAAGTTAAATCACCATAATTAGATTCATCCAATCAAACTCCCAACACAACTAGCCACACTCATAACTTAAACCAGATAGCAACTTTTAAGCCTATCTGATAAATTGAAATTTGTGGATTTATACAGGTTTTTTTACACTATATTATTGTGCATCAATAACAATATCTTTTTGTTGTTTTTCTAGCATATCCTGCAATTTAGTTATAATTTCTTTTAATATCTCAGGTTCATTTTTATACCTGTTATATATACTTTCTGCTCTTTTGGATGGCTTTATTCTTGGCTTTTCATCACTATTGGTAGCTGGTTTCTTCTTATCATTAATCTTATGAAGTAAATCTGTCATTGTCATATTATCTAATTGCTTAGGTTCGCCATTTTTTAGCTTTTGAATTACTTCACTTCTCGCTATTTGCATATATCGCTGTCCTGAACGCTCACTCATCCCTAGCTGTTTGTAAAACTCTTTTTTGTAATCAGCAGGCTCATTATCTATGGCTTCAATAAGCAGTTCACCTATTTCTATTATAGTTTGAGCGGTTTTTCTCAGCTTAGTTTTAATCAGCTTAATCGCTTCATTGCTTTTTGGGCTTAACAATATCCCACTAGTATTATCAAGCTGTTTTATATCTTCTATATCTTTTATCTTTTTATTATCTTCTATGCTCATCGCTTATCCCTTTTTCATCTCTCCGCCAAGTTGGCGGAATGTCTTGTATTATACTAAAAAACTAAATAAAATGTATAAGTATGGATATTAGAGGTCGTTTTATAAGTAGCTATTACAATAAGTTTCCCGCACAACTAGCCGCACTCATAAGTGATTCATTACTCAAGTGAGCGTATCTTTGTGTCATAGTTGAAGTGCTATGTCCCAGTAGTGTTTGCACCTCGTATAGGCTTCTTCCGCTATTGACAAGTGCTGAAGCGAATGAGTGTCTTAAATCGTGC
>JAGYNS010000204.1 GCA_018399655.1 Campylobacterales bacterium | reverse complement strand
TTAACTCTTCATTTACTTTAAGCTTTTTTGCATCTCTTGCATTGATGATATTTTTAGCATAGTGTTCTAAAGTATCTAAAAGATTTTCTATTCGGTAAGGTTTTGGGATAAATTTATCAATATCTTCATTGATAGCTTCCATAAGATAATTGATATCATTGGAAGCTGAGAGTAAAATAGTGACAAGATTTTTTTTCAAAAGTTTTGCACTTTTACAAAGCTCAATCCCATTGAGATAGGGCATTCTAATATCACTTATAAGGATATCTATTTTTTCAAAGTTGATACTAAGATACTCATAGGCTTTTTTTGGATCATTAAAACTTATAAACTCTTTACAGTGTCTTTGAAGATTTCTTTGAAGATGATAGGTGATAGCCTCCTCATCATCTACAGCCATGATACAAAGTTGATTGAGTTTCATTACAAATCCTTATTTTAGATAAAAAAATTGTATAATAAATCTTAAACTATTTATTTGATGTAAGTCAAATTATTAAGCTATTCTTAATAGCATTTTCCAGTATCGCAAACTCCAACCTAAAAATAAAAGGATCCACAACGAAACACTGAGATGAAAAAAACCCATAAAAAAGTTGTATTCCCCAAGATAAATAAGTGATCCTAAAATTCGTGAGACGATTACTACTTGCATCAAAACAAACAGTCCTATGGTAAATTTGTCAGTTTCTATTCTTTGAGGGGGTATGGCGTGACCTCTCGTGACCCTTGTGCCAAATCCTATGAGAAGATTCAATACAAACCCAAGAGCAAAAATATGAAATGCTAGATGAAAGGTATAAAGCTCAAGTATCGATTCGATAAAATAAACTATGATTCCTAGATAAAACCAATAATAAGAGATCACTAAAATCGAAAGAATAGGGGGTGTTTTGGTGTATATATTAAGATGGAAGATCACATATCCAAAAAAACCAATCGCTCCTAATGCGACAATCTTTTGTAAAAATACCAATTCAAATTGACCCACGATCCCCATCAATAAAAGGATCAAGAGTGAGATATCTAATGTATACTTTGGTTTGTCCCATTTTGGTTTTTGGGTATAGCCACTGTAAAAATTAGGAACCATCCGTAAAGCTACAAGAAAAACGATTCCTAAAAGATACCCATAAAATAAAAGAGTTGCAAGATCTCTTTGGAGTAACACTTCGCTTAGTAAAACAGATGCACCAAAAAAAAGTAAAAGTATAAGATAGTAGCTCTCTTTTTTGTCATCATTAAATCCCTGTCGTACATTGGTATAAAAAATTTTAACGCTATACAAGATCACACCACTTGTCACTATTTTCCCAACCATCTCTAAGCCTAATAAAGAGAGGATAATAGAGATTTGATAAAGAAACCAAAGGGTTGTATACTCTTTTGGCTCAATAGGGGAAGAGGCACAGTATCGTGGTATCACTGTAAATAAAAAGCCTAAAAAAGCATTGGTAAAAACACCAAATAAAAGTCCATAACTATGAAAAAGTGCAAAGTTGACATCTTTGCCAAGGAGACTCAAAAGTGTCCCAATCATAGTAGCAAATGAGAAAAATATAGCTGCTATAAAAAATGGCTGATGGGGCTGATCAAAAAACTTTTCTTTCCAAGTTTTTTTAGAAAATGTGGGTGGTGTAGTTGTAAATTGCATAATAAACTCCTGATATTATTAAAGAGTAATTTTATCTTATTTGAAAAGTATTGTTATTGACACAAGTCAAAATTTTTTTGCAACTATCATATTATAATAAAAAAAACAATAGATGAGGTTCTTATGAGTATTCGGTATAGTTTTCCAAAAAAACGGTTAAAGCCCCTTTTGTTAAGGGAGATTAAAAGTGAAGCACTCTTAGTCTTTTGCAGAAGACTTTTAGTTTTTACAAAGCTTAATAAAGAGAATGCAAAAGATCTTTTTAGTAGCAGTGAATTACAAAAAGAGGCTTTATTTGTGGAGCAAAAGATAGAAAAGCTAACTTTTTATTTTGAATTGCATATCGTAGGGGTGGATTATTTTGAGCATATTGTCAAAAACTACAAAGAGGGAAAAAATAAAAAGCTTTTTCGTCAAGAGAAACCCTTGATCTATTACTATGATGAGTTGATATTAGGCTTAGAAAACTATATGGAAAATAAAACCACTTGGATTCCAGAACTTTTGATTTTTATCATTTTATCTCAATGGTTTGTAGAGGAGAATAACTCTATGAAACTATACTATTTTTTACAAGAGTATGATTTTAATTCTATTATTGGGATGTATGAGAAGATATCTTTTGGGAACAATACAGAGTCAAAAGAGACAGTTTTAGATATGTATAGATTGTCAGATGCGTTAGTAAAAAGACTTCAAACGGCAAAGCTGCCATTGTAGATACAATGACAGCTTTGGATACAAGAATTGTTATTTTAATACATCATCTGCAATAGCAGAGATATCAGCATCACTTAAATTTTTCACTTGACCTAGCATTACCCCTTTCATAGGACCACCATAAGTTCCATCTTGATACCCTTTGAGTGAGTTGATGATATCTTCTCTTGACATATCTTTGACAACTAAAGATTTCCCTAAGGCTACTTTTTCCCAGTTTGCTCCATGACACCCCTTACACGCAGGTAAATTTGGTACTGCAAGTAGTGCTGTTGCACCTAAAGTTACACTTAATAATAATTTTTTCATTTTCATTCCTTTCTTATAAGACTTGATATATTTATTTGAGTGCTCTATTTGCTTT
>JAGYNS010000203.1 GCA_018399655.1 Campylobacterales bacterium | reverse complement strand
CCACAATCCCAGAAACAGAAGCCATATTTATGATACTTCCATTTTTGTTCATCATCATATCTTTTGAGAGAGTTTTTGTCACATAATACACCCCTTTTAAGTTTGTATCAATCACCTCTTCAAACTCATCATCCTCCATAAAGAAAAAAAGATTATCTTTGATAATTCCAGCATTGTTTATAAGTACATCAACACTAATATTTTCTAAAGCTTCTCTTATCGAATTTTTATCTTTGATATTAAACGAGATGAGTTCTCCACAATTATCTATATCTTCAAGGATTTCTAAAGCTTTTGCCTTATTTGAGTTATAATGGATATAAACAAAATAGCCATTTTTGGCAAACTCTTTGACTATCGCTTTTCCAATACTTCCAGTGGCACCTGTTACTAATACTTTTTTTGATTCCATAGCAACCTCTTTATACCAATTTTGCTTCTCTTAAAACACTATTGATATTTCTTATATCAATATCCATTCTTCTATCTTCATACAATGGTTTTACAATTTTTCGTATCTCATCATGGATATTTTTAAGATGAGGCGATACTTCACTTACCCCTCGTATATCAACCGCTTGAGCCATACCTATAAATGCAATTGAGAGCATATTATAAAGCTCTGGCATCATTTTAGAAAAATCCAGTGCTGCTGTTGTCCCCATAGATACTTTATCTTGATTGAGTGATTCGGTTGGTCGTGAGTGGATTGAGGCTGCGGTTGTATTTTTGATAACATCAGCACTTAATGAACTTAATGAAATTTGCATAGCTTTAAATCCATGGAAAAATGGCTCTTTTGAGAGTTTGAGATTTTCTCCAAGTCCACGGTTAAATTTATGGTCAACCAAAAGTGCAAACTCTTTATCTAGTAAGTCTGCTAAATTTGCCGCACAAATTTTTAATGTATCCATAGCGTGCGCTACATAACCACCATAAAAGTTTCCAGAGGTGTAAATCACTTGATTTTCTCCATCGATAAGTGGGTTATCATTGACACTATTTATCTCTGTTTCTACCCAGTTTTTAGAGATTTCTAGATTGTCTCTAATTACCCCTAAAACTTGTGGTGCACATCTCATAGAGTAGGTATCTTGGATATTTAGGTCATTGTCAGCAAAGAACTTATCATATCTATCATCTCTTCCATGAGTGAGTTTTGAACCCTCTATTTTTCTTTTGATATTAAAAGCCGCTTTTATTTGACCACTAAAAGGTTTTGAATCGTGTACAAAATCAGCTACGGGAGTATCATCTCCCAGTAAAACTTCAAACATTCCTGCAACATAAGACTCCATAGAATCTAAAATAACTTCAAACTCCTCTATAGCTTTGAGTGCTATGGCACTCATTATAGTAGTACCATTCATAATAGCAAGAGCTTCTTTTGGTTCAAATATATAAGGTGTAATTCCAAGTTCATTATAAACTTCCATCACATCTTTTATCTCACCTTTGTAATATACTTCTCTCTCCCCTGCAATCACAGCAGCTATATATGAAAGTGGTGTTAAATCTCCACTTGCCCCAACGCTCCCTTGTGAAGGTATTACAGGGATAATATCTTTTTGGATAAGCATCTCAAGTCTATGTAAAAGGTTCATAGAAACCCCAGAACGAGCTTTACTAAGAGAAATAGTTCTACAAATCACAGCATATCGACACACCTCATAACTTAAGTTTACCCCTATACCACATCCATGAAAACGGAATAGATTTGTTTGTAAAGTTGCTGCATCTTCATAGCTTACATAGTTTTTTCCACTTGAACCATATCCTGTAGTGATACCATATATTGGTTTTCCAGCTTTGATTGTATTGATCATAAAATCGTGGGTATGGTTTATATAAGAGATAAATTTTTCATCTTTTAAAATCTCTATATTTGTAGCTTGTGTTATCTCATCAAGTGTTATGTGTCTTTTGTCTATTGTTAATTTCATATATTATCTAAACTCCTCGTCTTATATATTTATCTCTTCCAGAAATTATAAAAATTGAACCATTGATTTGGATAGGCTTCTATAATCTGTTCATATTTTTTTATATATTTTTCCATAGCTTCTAAGATAGCCTCATCCTCTTGTAGGTTTTTATCTAACTCTATTACTAAATATTCCACTTTATATTTTTTCATACTTTGAAAAATAATAAAATATACCAAAATAGGTTTATTGGTTTTATATGCTATTTGAAATGGATTTTTATTAAAATCGGCTGGTTTTTTAAAAAACTTTAATGCTATTTTACCTTTCTCATTTGAAGCTCTATCTCCCATCATCGCTACTATATCATTTTGCAATAAAGCGTTGGCTATTTTAATAGAAACGCTAATTCCCCCTTCATTTAAATCAATAATATGAAGATTTTGTTTGCAACTTTTACTATTCTCAATCTTTTTCATACTCTTTAGAAGCACCTCTTGCATCACGATATGAATTTTGTTCGTAATATGTGCCATATTCGCAGACGCTGCCCAGCCACCAAAATGGGAATGTAGTAGTATACATCCATTTTCTAAAACTTTTGTAGGGGTATCTATATCCTCATATTCAAAAATATACTCTTCCTCTGTAAGCTTTGTGATAAATCTATCCACTAAACAGTTTGCAAAAATCCTCAAGTGTTCAAAATAGATTTTTAAAGTAAACTCTTTATCTATATGTTTATAATAGCTTTGCAAAGACTCTTTTACATTTGTAGCAAATAAAAAATAAAAAAATGTAACAGGATACATC
>JAGYNS010000202.1 GCA_018399655.1 Campylobacterales bacterium | reverse complement strand
GAAAAAGTGGATAATACTACTGTAAATTTTATTTGGTATCTCCCAAGAAGTAACTTTTGAGCCACTTTTTAAAGCGTGTGATGCGTGGATTGGTAAAAAGATAAATGATTCTATTAAAGATGCTACAACAAGTGCTGAAACTGCAATGGGAATAAGTTTCATAACCTCTCCCATAGTTCCACTTATCATTAAAATAGGGATAAAAGAAAATAGCGTAGTAATACTAGCAATAGTCACAGGTTTTGCCATCTCTTTTGCACCTAATACGGCTGCTTCTTTTGGAGGATACCCCTCTTCAATATATTGCTGAATGTTTTCACTGACTACTATCGCATCATCAACCACAATACCAATAGCTATTAGAACTCCTACTAAAGAGATCATATTGATACTATATCCTGCAAAATAGATATACAAAGCTCCAATAACAAAAGATGTTGGAATACCAATAGCTATAACTAAAGCCATTCGGCTATTGATTAAAAGAGCTACAAAAATAGTAATCAAAATAATCCCCAACATAATATTTGAGATTACAATATTAAGACGATCTCGTATCCTTTCACTATTGTCATCACTTATAGATATAGAGATATCTTCAGTGTTGTTTTGAATCGTTGCTATAAGCTTTTTAATATCATCACTTACTTGTAAAGCATCAGCCGTATCAGTTTGCTTAATAGCTAATGAAAGAGCATTTTTCCCATTAAATGAGTATAAAGTAGCAGAGTCTTCATATTTTTTTGAAATAGTTGCAATATCACTTAATGTAATAGATTTGTCACCTAGCTTTACGGTAGTATTTGCAAATGCTTGGGCTGTTTTTTTCCCATTGTAAGTAGAGAGAAAATAGTGTTTTTCAGAATCTTCAATT
The DNA here is from genome assembly GCA_018399655.1 of Campylobacterales bacterium. Lineage (GTDB taxonomy): Bacteria > Campylobacterota > Campylobacteria > Campylobacterales > Arcobacteraceae > JAIOSF01. Next base: position 1,883 of record JAGYNS010000202.1, on the reverse strand, counting down.
TTCCCTACAGGAAAGATATACGATAAAGTTCCTATGGCATTAAATATATCTTGTTTATTTAAATTGTACGCGTCTATTTTATTATCATCAATTAAAATTTCAAAATATTTATCACTCTCTCCAAAAATTGAAACTTCCCCCACCCCTTTTACAGTCATCAATTTACTTTTAAACTCATCTGCAAAGTATTTCATCCCATCAACTGCTAACTTATCGGAAGTGAGTGTTACATCTATAAGATCTCGTGTTCTATCTTGTACCACAACTTTTGGGTCATCCATATCACTTGGAAGATTATTTTTACTTAGAGCAACGGCATCTTTGACTTTATCAAGCATATTGTATCGATTGAGCCCTTTTTTAATTTCTAGAACAATAGTAAATTTACCTGGACTAATAACGGTAGTCATATCGATAATACCATCGATATTTTTGACCTCATTTTCTATCTCACTTACAGCCATACGATCAAGTATATCAACACTAGTTCCTGCATATCCTCCACTAATAGTGATCATATCCAGCTCAAAAGTTGGAAAAATCTCTTTTGGTGTTTTATTATAAGCCCAAATTCCTATTGCAAAAATGAGTATAAATAAAGTATAGTTCATCCGTGCGTTATCAACAAAAAATCGTAAAAGTTGTTCAAATATGGTTTGAGGCTTAGAGTGTGTCATGTGAATCATTTACCTTATAATTTTTTCAATGGTTTCAGGATTGGTTTGATCTTCATCATATTTAATGATAGCAATATTTTCAGTATTATTTATGTACCACTCTTCAACCCCTTGAGTTGTATCGAGCGTAGGGAGTCTTTCACTATTTATTGAAGCTAAATCAAGATAGATGTTTTTTTGTTTATGAGGATTGGACATTGTAACCATAATCAAAAGCCAAATTGCTGATAAAACAATAAGTACCGTTGATATTTCACTTAAGCTTTGGATATAGCTTCCATCAACTTGTTCAAAATACACCCCTCCTACAAAAGCTCCTAAAAAAGTACCAAAATATCCAAAGGAGTTAAATACCCCTAGTACTTTTCCTCTTTCGTGTACTTTTGCATATTTTGCCGTTAAACTTTGCATAATAGGTTCATGCATGTTAAACCCTATAAAAAACACTACTACGGCTACTAAAAATAGTGTCTCATTGTCACTTTTTCCAAAAAGCAAATATGAAAGAGCAAAAAAGATAATCCCTAAGCTCATCACCTCTTTGTATTTCCCTTTTTTTTGAGCAAGCATCGCAGCGGGTCCCATAGCTAAAACCCCAGCAATCATCGCTGGAATATAAAGTTTCCATAGCTCACTTATCTCCCACCCATAGCTTTTGACCATCACAATAGGGATGATCATAAAAGCAAAAGTCATAAATGATTTTTGTAAAAAGTTTGAGAGATTCATAATATGGATCTCTTTTTTCTTTAAAAACTCTATTTTGCTTGTATTGTGATAAGTATGGGTTACTTTTGGAGGATTAGGAACTTTTTTAGAGATAATATAAATTGAGACTAACGCTAAAAGTGCAGTGATCCAAAAAAGTGACCCAACCCCAGCAAATCCACCAATGATAGGACCTAAAACCATTGCAAGAGCAAAGCTCGAGGCGATAAATCCACCCATGATAGCCATCGCTTTTGGTCTTTGCTCCTCTTTGACTAGATCACTTAACATAGCACTTACAACCGCAGCAATGGCTCCAGCACCTTGTAAAAATCTTCCTAAAAGAAGCGTTAAGATATCTGCTGCTATAGCACAAAGAATAGATCCAATTGCAAATAGCAATAGTCCTGTGATGATAGTTCCTTTTCGTCCTAACATATCGCTCATAATTCCAAAAGGGACTTGAAAAATCATCTGGGTTAAAGCAAAACCACCAAT
>JAGYNS010000201.1 GCA_018399655.1 Campylobacterales bacterium | reverse complement strand
GAGCCACTTATACAGTCTGAGACTATCCCTATCTCATCAATATCTCCATAACCGCCCTTAAGAGGTATTTGCGCAAATCTATCATGCTCAAATCGCAAAGGAGAAAAAATGTTGTCTCTCTCATCAAGAAGTTCTACGACCAATCTGTTTTCAATCATAGCCAATAAAAATATCTCTTTATCCCAAGCATGTATACTGATTACATTTTTCATATTAGCACCTTTATATTAATACTATTATATAAATAATCATCATTATTGTATCACAATTAATATAATAATATTAAAAACTTTATTTTATATATTTGTTTAAAATATGAATTGGAGTTAACGAGACCGAGTTGTAGTAGCAGATAATGATAATGGCATCTATAAAAAATGTTAGAATATTTGATTAAAAGTCTTACAAAGCTTATAGATTTAAGTAAAAATCAACTAAAATTAATCGAATTATAATTCACAAATAATCAAGGAACTAAATGCAAGTAGGACTTATAAAAAGTGCTGAACTCGAAGAAAAACCACTCTTAGTAGATGTCAAGTTTACTCACTCGCTCTGTATTGGTCAAACAGGAAGTGGAAAGACGAGCTCGTTTATCTATCCAAATCTCATCCATCGTCTCCAGCTTGGTCACGGGATACTTTTTTTTGATATCAAGGGCAATGAGCACAAAGCGATAAAAAAACTTGCAAAAGATGCTGATAGACTTGATGATGTTGTTGAGATTGGCAAGCCTTGGGGCAAAAATATCAATATTATCACTGATTTTAACTCAAGAACTTTTAGTACTCTTTTGAAAAAAATCATAAAAATTCCTGAAGATGGGGGTTCTAACTCATTTTTTTATAATGCTGCTTTTTCACTAGGGATGAGCATATTTCAGATCATCAAAACATCTGCGATCATCTCTCAAGAGATCAAAGAGATGGATATAGACCAAGCTCCTATTGAGAATGATTACACTATTTTTACTCTAGATGACATCTACAAAGCATCTTCTAATATTGATGCACTTTATGATTTTTTGCAAGAGAGAAAAAAGTTTACTGCAGAGGTTTTTGAGTTTCTCCAAACCAATGCACACCTCTATACAGATCCCAATAAACAAGACCTTTTTCAAAACATAGCTGTGAACTATTCTATGTTAGAAAATCTTTTAAAAGAGCTCAAAAAATATGATGTAGTAGCAGATAACAGATCCACACCAAGTAAATTTGAAAGCTCTTTACTCTCCGTGATCAGTACCCTTTCAGAGGGCTTTGGTTTTATGATCTCACCTTCTGCAAATTACATCGCAGAAAAAGAAAACCCGATCGATATTGTTGAGTTACTTCAAAAGGGAAAAATAGTTATTATAAATGTACGTGTCATACCAGATAGTGTCTTAGAGCTAATGCTTGATCACATCTTTGAAAAGATGATCGATCTCAATCTCATCAGTGAAGAGAAACGCCATCCTACTTCTATTTTTATCGATGAAGCCCAAAGGCTCATTAACAAAGAGATCCCTTTGGATGTACTTAGAAGCTCTAAGGTGGATGTCATTATGGCTGTACAGAGTGAGCTTCAACTCATAAGTAAGTTTCAATCAGAAGCAGATTGGCAACAGATCTCTGTCAATATTTCTGAAAAATACGCTTTTCGCTCCGCTTTTTTTGGTGGAAGCCATCTGATCTCTTTTTATGCCGAAACAGGCAATCTTAAAACCTTTGAATTTGTCAAAGAGTATAGCTCTTCGACACAGCTTGCAAAACCTGTCTTTTTGTCAAAAGATGATCTTGAAGCTGTAGAACTAGAGTACCAACATAATGTATTACAACTAAGTGAACTTAAAGATGATGAACTCTATCTCTATGATGTGACCCACTTTGAGAGTGAAAGAGAGATCATCGTTTATAATACAAAAACAAAGAAAAAACATTACAAAAAGCTCTTGACACCGATGCAAAAAGAGCATGTTTATTTGATGCTCAAAGAGTACATCCCAATGGATCCTGATAACCTATATGAAGCGATGAAAGACTATAGACTCCCAAGCTATCCGCTCTTTAAAAAAATATGTACTGAGCTTGACATCAAAACGATCCATAGCTACAAAGAGTCTTATAAATGTCGGTTCGCTGACTACGCCCAACTATGTAATGAGATACTTGATGGTGATCAAGGTTTTTGGAATGTACTTGTATTTGAAGAGGAAGAGATACAGCCTTGGCTGTTAAAACTTTTAGAAGAAGAGAGTGCAGATGTTGAACTCAATCTCATAAAAGATGAAGAGGATGAAGAAGACGATATCTTAGTAGAAGTGATCTCTATAAACTCTATGAATGTCAAACAAGAACTTATAAAAAAATGTGAAGAGAATGGACTAATGATCTATGAAGACACCAATGAATTACTTTTTCTTTTTTTTAGCGAGCAGTTACTAGAGAAAAAAAAAGTTTTCGAAGACGATGATATCCCATTTTAACAAGAGAGAAATATTATGAAAAAAACACTACTATCTTTGAGCCTAGTTGCTTTGTCGCTTTATGGACAAGGTGATAAGTTTACCTATAGCAACATAGTCGGTCAATGGGAGATCAGCCCTATAAGAGGTACGACAATAGCTTTTGGAGCTGAATATGCAAATGACACCTATTTCACCATAGACTTTGATCGTAGAGGTGAAGCGAGTGTGCATCAAACACAAAAAAAGTACCATTATCTCATTGAGAATGGAAACCTGCTTATCTCAGAATATCCACCAACAAGAAAAGGAAAGTTTA
>JAGYNS010000200.1 GCA_018399655.1 Campylobacterales bacterium | reverse complement strand
CAAGACAAAATCAAAGAGGTATGTTATGAGTAGTACAATTGAATATAAAGATTATATAGGAAGCGTGGAGTACTCCCATGAAGATAGATGTTTTTTTGGAAAGTTAGAGATGATCGATGATCTAGTAACATTTGAAGCTACCAATGTAGATGAGTTAGAAACAAATTTTCAAAATGCTGTGAATGATTATATTCTTACATGTGAAGAGTTAGGAAGGGAACCGCAAAAAACTTATAAGGGAACATTCAATATCCGTATTGAACCAAGTTTGCATAAAAAGCTTTATAAAGAAGCTTTAAAATCAGGAATGTCACTCAATGCATTTATAAAAAATACTCTAGTTTATAGAATAAATAATTCACAAATGGCTTAAGTAAATAGTTTAATCAAAAAACAAGGTGGGCAGTAAAATTTTAAAATCATTAATAGTATTTTTTTTATGTATAACATATCTTTTTGGTGCAGTAGATATTAATAATGCTACATCAAAAGAGTTGATGGAGCTCAACGGCGTAGGAAAAGCCAAAGCTGCAAAAATCATAGCATATAGAGATCAAAATCAGTGTTTCAAAAGTATAGATGAGCTCTCAAAAATTGATGGTATTAGCAAAAATATTGTATTAGCCAATAAAGATATTTTAACTTTAGGAGAGTGTGAAGAAAAGGTTTCACAAAGTGGTTTTACTGCTACTTCGTTTATAGATATACTACTCAATCCTGTAAATTTTACTTTTGTAATCATAATATTTCTTCTTGCATTTATAGATCAAAAAATGAAAAAAGATTTAAAAAGCCAAATCGTCAGTGTTGGGGTTCTTGGTACTTTTGTTGGTATTTTTATAGGGCTTCAAGGCTTTAATCCAGATGAGATCATAAGTAGTGTCAACAAAATACTCGTAGGACTTAAAACAGCATTCTTTACATCTATAGTTGGAATGAGTGTAGCAACAACACTTTCAATCATAGATAAACTAAGGGGCAAGTCTGAAAGGGAATAACGAATGGATCAATATATCAGATCTTATGTCAGGTTTGATGCTAGTCTTTTTATTTATTGCTATTGGGTTTATGATCAAAGTTGAATCTAAAATGGACAATATGAAAGAGGTTGCAAGCTCATATGTAGATAGTAAAGCCAATATCAATGAAGTGCTATACGATGAGTTTGAAGATGATCTTAAAAAATGGGATGCAACTATCACTACAGATAATAGAGTAGTTTTTAATTCACCTCAGGTGCTTTTTGAAGTGAGTGAAAGTATTATAAATGATAACTTTAAAACTATATTGGAAGATTTCTTCCCACGATATATCAAGATATTGACCTCTGATTTGTATATCGATGATATAAATGAGATTAGAGTAGAGGGGCACACCACTGATAAGTGGGGAGACTTAACCTCTACTAAAGAGATATACCTCAATAATATGCAATTATCTCAAAGTAGGGCATACGAAGTTTTAGCTTTTTGCTATAGTTTAAAGAATGATCTTGTAAAACAAAATAGACCATGGCTAGAAAAATATTTTAGGGCAAATGGGATGGCATTTTCAAAGCTAGAAGATGAAAAAAAAGCTAGAAGAGTAGAGTTTACTATACAGATGAAAAGTGAAGATAAAGTGTATGAGATACTAAAATAGGAGGAGATTGTGAAAATTTTAACTTTTTTAATGGGTCTATCTATATTTTTAATGGGCTCAGTTGATATCAACAATGCCACAGCAAAAGAGCTAACACAACTTTATGGAGTAGGTGAAAAAAAATCACAAGCAATCGTAAAGTATAGAGATACCGTTAAGTGTTTTGATAGTATTGGTGCATTGGTAGGAGTAAAAGGGATAGGTCCTAAAACTGTAGAAAAAAACAAAGATGATATAGTAGTAGGGAAGTGTAAAAGTAAATAGGGTTACTCTATTTTCTTTATTTTATCTTCCACATATCCAAAAGGAATATACTCTTGTTCTAGCCTAAAATTATTGAGGCTTAGTGTATCATAGAGTCTCTTTTCATCCTGCTTTAAGTGTGTAGCTGTTTTGATATTTGCCTCTTTTTCAAGTGTTGTTTTAAGGTGAGAAAACTTGCTATACACTTCACTATCCATCAGCAGTGAAATGGTTTGAGGATAGTAGCTTCGAAGTTGAGAGAGTATGGCAAAACCATCAAGATCCATATCTCCCCAGTAGTAAATCTCTATATTTTTTAACCAAGATATGTTTTTAAGGAGAGTTACACCATACCCTTGTCCAAATATCACTATGGAGCCTTTTTTGTTTGGGAAAGAGAGGGTAGTGATCTTGTTTTCCACAATAAACACTTTTTTGCAAGGGAGGTTGAGCTTTTCAAATTGATCAACAGGAAGTGTAATGTCACTTAATCCTTGTATAAAAAGATCACTATCGAGTATCCTAAATCGCACTTGAGGTTTTGGATATTTAAGATAGTATTTTTTCTCAAAAGTATAATTAGCTAAACTTGAAAGTGGATGTTGGTCTTGGATAGTTGCAGTAAGAGTATCGATAATTTTTTTATATTTTTCAATAAATTTTGTATCTACTCCATCGATTTTGAGCTCTCTTATATAAATATTTGGATGTGAATTTTTGAGCAAAAACTCCACTACATCTAAAAGCTCACCCCAAACTAGCTGATATTCCAGAATCAAAAAAGGTTTTTGTAAAAACAAATTTTCTAGCTTTGGAAATCTATCGATGATCATCTCAAAAAGCTTAATAAACCTTTCAAATTCCAGCTCTTTTTCATCATTGATCGTAATCTTTA